>NZ_JAUBUC010000015.1:79276-92665 GCF_036705285.1 Microcoleus sp. B4-C1
ACAGGTCCTTCTAGCCCTGCCGGGACAGGTCCTTCTAGCCCTGCCGGGACAGGTCCTTCTAGCCCTGCCGGGACAGGTCCTTCTAGCCCTGCCGGGACAGGTCCTTCTAGCCCTGCCGGGACAATAACGGATCCATTGCCGATACAGGTTCCGGGTACGAGTCCGAGTCCGAGTCCGAGTCCGACTGCGGGCGGGACAACCCCAAGTCCGAGTCCTTCGATCGTCCCCACTCCCACTGCTGCGCCCCCAACTCCTCCGCCTTTGGGCGGCGGGCCGACTCCGCCGAGTTTTACATCTCCGACTCCTAACCAGCCGCCGATCGTGGAAGCGGGCAAGACGGTGACTGGTTTGCAGAATTTGCCTCTGTCTCTGAGCATTTCGGCGCCCAGCGACCCCGAGGGCGATCCACTGTTGATCGCGGTAGTCGGACTTCCCAATCCTACTTTTGGTCAGGTAATTACGGGTACGAACCCAGTCACCGTGAACCAAAAGTTAACCGTTCAGGATTTACTTGGGCTGACATTTCAACCGGGAACAAACGTGATCGGGCAAGCCGGTTCTTTCAGCTACAGCGTAGCTGACGACCAAGGTGGCACCGCAGCAGCGTCAGTGGCAATTAACATCAATTCTTTCGATACCTCCGTAACTGTTCCAACTATTCTGTCGCCGATTGCTGTCGATGACGGCATCGTCTTTACCAATACGAATAATTTGCTGCCCACTTTCATCGACGTGCTGGCGAACGATTCCAGCCCGCAAAAAGGGACACTCAGCATTATCAATGTCAGCACACCACAACTGGGCGTAGCTGTAAATCTTGTCTCTCAAGTGCAATTCATCCCCGGCAACGTAGCGGGTACAACTGCTTTCACCTACAGCGTCAGCGACGGATTCGGGACAATTCCGGGCGTAGGTACTGTCACCGTTCAAATCTTGCCGGCTGATAGCGGGCCTAACAATTTAGTTGGGGGTTCTTTGCCGGACAATTTGGACGGTTTGGCGGGCAGCGATACTATTGATGGTCAAGGTGGCAACGATACGATTAACGGCGGTTTAGATAACGATGTGCTCGTAGGGGGCCTCGGCGCAGATACCATGACAGGGGGTGGCGGCAACAATCAATACCGCTATACCAGCCCTGAACAAGGTGGGCCGGCTTTTGATGCGTCTTCTTCGGCGGCGATCGAGGCTGCGATCGCGGCGGGCGGATACGATGTGATTACTGATTTTAGCGGTCTCGGTGTGCCGATCGCCGATCAGTTTAATTTTGCCCCCGGATTTGCGAATCTTAGCGGTAACACCCAAGTTCTGCTGAATGTGCAGACAACTGTTTCTGCAAATATTCTGGGAGGAACTGCTTTCTTGTTTGCCTACGATTCCGGCGGCAATACTTACATCATTTATGACGGTAATGGCAATAACCTCACCGGCAGCGATTCTCGCATTTTGGCGAAGTTAAATGGTGTAACTGGGGTTTCTGCTCTTTCGGAATTTGACTTGACGTTTATCTAGGAAGATAAGAGGTTTTAAACCGCAGATTAACGCAGATTAACGCCGATTTCCTTGGCAGTTTATCTGCGTTAATTTGCGTTCATGTGCGGTGAAAAATTAAATCCGATTTTCCTCCGAAAACAATCCCAACAAAGGGCCGAGAATAGCACCGAAAACAAAGCCGCCAGCGTGGGCCCAATAGGCAACTCCCCCGGATTCCATGCCGACACTTGCCGGGGCATTCAAGGAAGCCAAGCCGCTCAATGCTTGCTGTGCAAACCAAAATCCTAGAAAGAAGAAAGCGGGGACTCTGACAGTGGTAATAAAAATTCCCAAGGGAAGCAGTGTCAGAACTTTGGCTTGGGGATATCTGAGAATGTAAGCTCCCATCACGCCTGCGATCGCGCCGCTAGCACCCAGGGACGGAATAGCCGATGCGGAGGAAAAAAACCACTGAGTTAGTGATGCTAAAACGCCGCAAGTAAGGTAAAATATTATAAATTTGACGTGTCCTAAACGCTCTTCTACGTTGTTGCCAAAAATCCACAAAAATAACATATTTCCGGCAATGTGCAGAAAGCCTGCGTGCAGGAATTGGGAGCTAATTAGTGTCGTCCATTCGGGAAATGGCGAAACTGGCAGAGCAACCCGACACATATTGCTTAACTGGCAAGGAATTACGGCCCAAGAGTAGAAAAATTCGGTTAATTGTCGATCGCCCAAACTGAGTTCGTACAAAAATACTAATATGTTTGCGGCAATCAGCCCGTAGGTGACGTAGGGAGTGATAGTAATGGGATTTTCATCGCGTAAGGGAACCACAGCCTTTTTTTCCTCATCAAAATATTGGCAACACAGTAGCGCATTTATAGCCCAAGTGTCTCCTGTCTAAAGGAAGAGGGGACAAGCCAATCGATTTTAGATTTTAGATTTTAGATTTTAGATTTAAAGAATTGAAGATTTAAAGAATTGAAGAAAGCGACCTCATATCATTTCCGGTCGAGGGATCGCGATTGTTGTAGGGGCGGGTTCACCAACAATACCTGCCAATAATTGACAATCTCAAAAACCCGCCCCGACCGGGATATTATGGTTAATCCATCGGACATGATATTACGGATATATCCGAGGGCTGGTTAATCGATTTGAGATTTGAGATTTGAGATTTGAGATTTGAGATTTGAAGCATTGAAGAAAGCGACTTTACGGATATATCTGGGGGCTGCTTATCGGATACCATATTTTTTATTTATGCAGGGATGAATCCGAGGGCTTGTACCGCCATCGGATGCCGCAAGCTTCCTTCAAACTCGCCGTGTCCAGCTAAAACAAAAATAAAACCCATTTAATAAAACCCTCCACCTTGCAGTTAGTTGAATATCTGCTTTTTAGTGTTGGGTTTTATTTTACCGCAAAGGCGTATATTGTAGGATTCCAGAGAAAGTTTGTAGTTGCAATATTGGTGGGGTTTTTAACAAGTCCACACAACTACAAACTTATTGATACTCTTGCTGATTACATTTTTACAGCAGGGCTAGTCGAAGGTTTAGGCGACTTAATTTCCTGGGAAACTGCACGGGCGCGGAAGAGTTTAGCAACCACTTGTTCACACTTAGACAAATCCGATTCTATCTCTGTAAAAATGGCCGTTGATACAGGATCTGTGAACTTCACCCGCAGGTTGTTAATATCGACAACACCGGTTTGCAAATCACCGAGAGTGCTCCGCATTAAGAACGTTTCATCGCTTCCTTGCATCGAAGCTTTTAATTTAGCGTACTTGTCAGCAATTTGGGCAGGAATTGAGGGTTTTTCACCAAAATCGTTGAGGCGACTTTCGAGAGCGATGATGTGGTGCTGTTTGTTTTTAATCATTTCTCTCAAGAGCGATCGCAAATCGCTATCTTGGGTTTTTTCCGCATAATGTTCAAAGGCTTCGCAAGCATAGCGTTCCCCTGCGAGGGCGGTATTCAAACCTTTAACAATGTCGCCTTGTGTAGAACCTCCCCAACCATTAGCTAATTTCCACCATTCTGCATTTGTATCAGTTTCTTCTGGCAAACCGACTGCTTTTCCGCCGTAACCGAGGCGAGCCATAATGGCGGTAGTAAATATTGCTAAATCTCCCGGTTGGCGGGAAGTGATCAAGTTGCCGTCAACTACTAAAGCTTCGTTAATGTAGTTAGCTCCGGCATTGATCATGTCTGTTTTAATTGCCAAGAAACCAGTCGCATTTTTGCCTTTCAGCAAGTCGGCTTCAATCAAAACTTGCGGGCCGTGGCAAACAGCAGCGACGATTTTTCCTTGCTCAAATGCTTCTCGTACAAACCTGACTGTGTTGGGATTAGTCCGCATTGTATCTGGAGCCATGCCGCCGGGAATTATCACTGCATCGAATTCTGCGGGCACTGCTTCAGTGGTAGTTCCGTCAGCTTGCTGAGCAACTTTTCCTTGTTTTCCTGCATACTTTTCGTTTGTCCGCGAACCGAGGACAACTACATCAAAATTTGCTTGTTTTAAGGCGTTGTAAGGAACTAGAAATTCGGAATCTTCAACTCCATTTTCAATGAGTATGGCAACTCGTTTTGTGTTGCTACCGTTATGGGTTGTCATAATCAAATTTCCTCAGACTATCTTTGTTCTAAGCATAAATGATTTATGATGTTGTTAGCGTCTTGCTAAAGTGATAAATTAGTTAGTTTTAAAAGATGTCAGCGTGAGCCTTGAGAGGTATTTTACAGGAATTGTCTCAATGCACATAAGAGGCTCCGTTAATATCGATCGTAGTCCCGGTAGCGTGCGTAGCCAAACCCGACGCTAAAAACGCGATAACATTGGCAACATCTTGAGGAGGTGCGATTTTGCCGATCGGGATATCGCGAATAATATCAGCTTCACCGAACTCCTGAATAAACTGATTAGACATTTCTGTACTAACAAATCCCGGTGCAACTGTAAAAGCCAAAATATTATCAGCCGCAAACCCTCTAGCAATGCTGCGAGTTAAAGCAACAATAGCACCTTTAGAAGCGGCGTAGTGCAGATAATTCGGGTCATCGCCGCGAAAAGCAGCGCGACTTGCTATATTAATAATTGTACCGACCCGGCGAGTTTGAAAATGCAGAATAGATTCCCGGCACAAATCGGCAACAGCAACTAAATTAACTTGTAGAGTTTGCTGCCAAGCTGAAGACCAAATATCGAACTCGTCCTCGATACCCGCTGACTGCATAATCCCGGCATTATTAACTAAAATATCAATATGGCCCCGCCATTTTAAAGCATCTCGCCACAAAGTCGAGGCCGCGTTTGCCACCATCAAATCGGCTGCCAATAAATAACAGCGATCGCGCGCAACACTCGCTGCTACCGCTTCAGCTTCTTTCTGACTGCGAAAGTAATGCAAAATCACCTCAGCCCCAGCATTAACCAGAGTCCGCACCGTCACTGCACCAATCCCTTTCGATCCACCAGTTACTAAAATTACCTTTCCGGTTAAATCAATCATTTATGTCTCTCTTTTCTCTTTCTCTGTGACCTCTGCGCCCTCTGCGGTTAATAAAAAAAATAAATCCCCTTCACACACGAAATAGAATTGCTATATGATACAGCACATTCCATCCAATGTGTATGCCATTTTCTCATGCTGATGGATATCTGCAATAGACATTTCCAAAAACTTCCAAATCCTTTCCCCGGTTTGTTTCTATTGGAAATATAGCCACTGCTGAAAGCACTCTAGCTTCTTTGTCCTTAAACTCGATAACTACAGTGGATTAGGCAGCAAAGGTCGAATGAGCTCCATAATTCGATCGGAATTAAAATTATTGATATAATCAGTTAGTGCTTGGGACAAACTTGCTTTTGATTCGGGAATTTGTACGATCAATTCGTTCATAACTTCGGTATCGAGATAGTAAGCTGCTTGATACATTTGTTCTAACCACTGAGGGGACATCACGGATATATCTTCTACAGACAGCGTTTCAACTAATTGTTTTTGTGGAGTTGGTTCTACCACTTCGTAGATATATTGCACTCCCAAATATTTAGCGATTTTGTCAAAAAGTTCTCTCTGCTGAAATGGCTTGCTTATAAAGTCGTTACAGCCAGCCATAATAACTTTCTCTCGATCTTCTTCCAAAACACTCGCAGTTAAAGCAATAATGACAGTTTCTTGGCTCTGAGGGCGTTCTCGAATATATTTAGTAGCTGTGTAGCCATCCACGATCGGCATTCGTAGATCCATCAGAATCAGGTGCGGCCGCCAACTCTCCCACAGTGAGAGTGCCTCCACTCCCTGTTTTGCTTCTCTCACCTCAAAACCAACCGAGGTAAGGATCTCGACTAACAACCGACGATTTTCTTCTAAATCTTCAACAATAAGAATGCGGTAACTCGGTTGTCCAGGAGCTAAACTAATTACTTTTTGATTAATTGATTCTGGGGGTAAGGATTCTGCTTGAGGTAACTGTACGCCAATCTCAAAGGAAAAAGTGCTACCTCGGTTCAAAGTGCTTTTAACCCGAATCTGACCGCCCATAAGTTTGACGAGTTTTTGACTAATGGCTAAACCTAGCCCCGTGCCTTGACTCAAATTATTTCCAGCTTGGGCTTGCACAAAAACCTTAAATAATTTCTCAATTTCTGTGGGCGCAATTCCGACGCCTGTATCCTCAACTTCAAAACATAGGTGACAGGAGGTTGGGTCTCTTTGTGTTGTTCTTACCCGTAGGGTGATGCTTCCTTGATTGGTAAACTTAATCGCATTACCAAGCAGATTGACCAAGACTTGATAGAGTTTTTTCTCGTCACTATGCACAAATTGAGGAATGTCGGGATCTCGATCGACAATTAGCTGCACTTCTTTAGATTGGACTTTAACTTGGAACATTTCTTCAATAGAAGTCAGCAAACTTGTCAAATCAAACTCAGAAAGATTGAGGGTCATCCGTCCGCTTTCTATTTTGGATAAATCTAAAATATCGTTAATCAAGTCCAATAAATGTCTACCGCTACGATTGACAATCTGTAAACGTTCTTGGAGAGAAGGAGTCAGATTTCTCTCATAGCTCATCAATTGCGTGAATCCCAAAATTGAGTTGAGGGGGGTGCGGAGTTCGTGGCTCATATTGGCAAGGAAGACAGTCTTGGCTTGGTTTGCTTCATTTGCCTGCTGAAATTCCAACTCAGCTTGTTTGCGATCGCCAATGTCAATTAAATATCCCAAGATTTCTACTGGTGTACCTGAATTATCTCGAATTAGCCTAAGCTGACCCAGCATCCAGCGATAAACCCCATCGGAGCGACGCAAACGGTATTCGTGGAAGTAAAAATCATTAACGAATAGATTTGCTAAACCATTAAGCACTGGTTCTAAATCATCTGGGTGTAAGTGATTCACCCAAAATTTAGAATCTTCTAAAAACTCGCGGCTTTCGTAGCCCAATATATCTTTGATATTTTCGCTGATGAACGTTGCGCTATAATCGCCAGCAGGTTTACTGCTAAAAATGACAACAGGGCTGTAGTTTAGAAGAAAGTTGAGGCGATTTGTGGTAGCTTGCAAGGCTTGCTCAGCCAGTTTTAGCTCTGTTGCGTCTTCCTGAACGGCAACATATACAGTTCCGTATTCAGGATGCTCAAACCTGGATGTATGAACTCTGCACCAAAAGAGAGTTCCATCTTTCTTTCTATTGTGGACTTCATATTTCGCTTCCCCGCTCTGTTCAATTTGAGTGACCATATCTAGAACGGTTACATCTGGTGTAAAATTTGTATCGACATAATTCAAGACACCAAGGGGTTGACCTGCTAGTTCGCCCTCTGGGTAGCCAAACATAGCGTCAAAGGTAGGATTGGTGTAGACGATCGTGAGGTCTGAGGCTTTGATTAAACAGACTCCTCCTGCCATGTTATTCAGGATAACGCTTTGAATTTCTAGCGTTTTTTGAGCTTCTTTTCGAGCGGTAATTTCTTGAATTTGAGAAATAAAATGCAGTGGCTTTTTTTGTCCATCTTGTACTAGCGAGCCATTAAGAATAATCCAAATAATATGTCCTTGTTTATGGAAATACCGTTTTTCTAGTTGGTAAGTTGAAATTATTCCAGCTAATAGTTGATGTGCATAACTAAGATCCCGGTCTAAATCGTCAGGATGAGTGATGTCTTGGAAAGTTAACGCTAACAACTCTTCTGAGGAGTAGCCAAGAATCTGACATAAGGCAGGATTGACTTTAATCCAGTGCCCATCAAGTGAAACGATCGCCATCCCGATAGAGGCATCTTCAAACGCATGGCGAAACTGCTCTTCACTGTTTCGTAAAGCCATCTCAATTTGTTTGCGATCGCTAATATCGCGTAGAATCACAGTAAATACCGTTTCGTCTCCCATTTCCAGCTTAGAAATAGAGGCTTCAGCCGCAAACTGCGTTCCATCTTGACGACGACCCAAAATCTCGCCTCGTTCTCCCATCCTTCGCGCTCTGCTAGAAGACTGTGCAAAGTGTTTGATATGCTGCGGGTGTGCATCTCTAAACTGTTCTGGTAGCAGTAAATTCAGTGGCTTCCCTAAAATCTCCTCAATTTTATAGCCAAACATCATTTCTGCCCCATGATTAAACAGGGTAATGCGTTGAGTGCGATCGACTGAAATAATTGCATCATTGGCGATTTCTAGAATTCCTGCAAAACGAGCCTGCGATTTTTGTAAAGCATCTGTTCGTTCAGCCACAAGAGTTTCTAAAGTTTCGTTAAGTTTTTTAATTTCTTTTTCGGCTTGTTGGCGCTGGTAATCTATCTGGTTCAAAAAGCGAGCCGTCCCCAAAATGAGAATTGAAAACGTGACAACCATAATAGTTGAACGCAATGTATAGCCAAAATTAGCGTTATACCAGCCTAAATTTTGTCCCTGAAGAGTGAACCAGTTCAGTGTCACTGGAAAGATCATCGCCCAAGGCAGCAACCACCGAACCATGACTCCGCCAACTAGGGGACTGGTTACTACTTGCATTAATCCTTCCTTGGGGCGGAGCCATAAAATTCCTCCATAGAGGATGAAAAAGGTGACGATCGTGTTTAGGGATTGAGTCGTCGTAATTGTGACCAACCGTTCAAGAATATCGACATTGAATAGGTGTGCAAATAAAGCTAGTAGAGAAATTAAAGCTGCAACACTACTAAAAATCTGAGCCAACCAAGTATCCCGTTGGGAATTTTGCCCTAACAGTAACAGTGCTAGTCCCATCAGCACAAAATTTAGGGCGGTATTTATTCCCATTCTTCCCGGATAAGGAGTCGCGGAAGACACAAAATCTCGGAAAAGCCACTGATCGATACCCAGCTTCCAACCAAAAATATACTCGCTCAGCGTCAGCATACCGACGATCATTATCAATCCTGCCATCCCTTGAGCGATGCGATCGTGCAGTCTGGTTTTTTGGTACTGCAACAATCTCAAAGAAACTCCAGCCAGCAAAAAGCAAATTGCCGTGTTTGCTTTCATTGTCGAAGTCATACCGGGAAAACCGGTTTTGAGTAGGGAGATGTCAAATTGCCAACCCAACAGCACGAGACACCCGATCGCAATGACGAGTAGACTTGCCATTTGAGAACTCCGCTTGTTCATAAATCGGCTGCTTGGCTTGAAACAATGTTCTTCTAATGTTACGCGAAGCGAAGAAGGGCTACCACGGGGGGACTGCCCCTAGCTGAATAATTCATATTTTTTATGGTTGCGCCCCCTTGCCAGCCCAATATCTCCGGGCTCGCAGGACTTCTTTGTGGGTAAAATGACTCTTTTAACCGAATAATTAAACTATACTATTTGTGCATATGTTTATATTCCTCTAGCAGGAAACTAGGGAAATCAGTATGATTGTCGATAGAACTAGCGATAGAATTAGCGATCGAGCTACCAACTACCGAGGCAATATTTTAATTGTTGACGATCTGCCTGATAACCTGCGTCTGCTCAGGGATACTTTGAGGGCAGAGGGTTATAAAGTTCGTAGTGCCACGACAGGTGCAATGGCGCTCAGAGCCGCCCAATCGCCATCGACGGAGTTAATCTTACTAGATATTAAGTTGCCCGATCAAGATGGCTATGAAGTTTGCAGACAATTAAAATCTGACGAGCGCACCGCAGAGATTCCAATAATTTTTTTGAGTGCGCTCAATGAAACTTTTAATAAGGTGCAAGGGCTGGCTGCAGGAGGGGTAGATTATATTGCTAAGCCATTTCAAGTCGAAGAAGTATTAGCTCGTGTCGAAACCCACCTAACTATCGGAAGGCTGCAACAAAAACTCCAAAAGCAGAATTTACGTCTCTTGATAGAAATTGAAGAACGGCAACGTCTCGAAGAGTCTCTCTTTGCCGAAAAGGAATTGGCTCAAGTGACACTGCAATCCATTGGCGATGGGGTTATTACTACTGATGCCCAAGGTAATGTGAGATATTTCAACCCTATAGCTGAGCGACTGACAGGCTGGAAAAATCATGAGGTTCAAGGAGTTCATTTCTCGACAGTCTTTCTAATTGTCGATCAAGTAACGCGAGAGCCAGTAGAGAATCCTATAAACAAGGCTCTATTAGAAGAGCGAATTGTGACCTTAGCTAACAATACTATTCTGATTGCCCATGATGGAACCGAGTATCCAATTGCTGACTCGGCAGCACCGATTCGAGACCGCCAAGGTCAAATTATCGGGGCAGTCATGGTCTTTCATGATGTTACGGAATCGCGCTATCTCACCCGTCAACTCTCTTGGGAAGAGAATCACGATGCCCTGACGGGGTTAATCAACCGTCGAAGATTTGAGCAGCACCTAGTTGATGCGATCGCCTCTGTTAAACATAGCAATCACCAGCACGCTCTCTGTTATTTAGATTTAGATCAATTCAAAGTCGTTAACGATACCGTAGGTCATATTGCTGGCGATGAGCTACTGCGCCAAATCACCGCGCTTATTCAACAGGGAGTCCGTGCTCATGATATGCTGGCTCGCTTGGGAGGTGATGAATTTGGTATTTTGCTCACTCAATGTTCGCTCTCTCAAGCAACTCAAATTGCGGAAAACCTCAAAAACCTAGTGCATCAGTTTCGGTTTATTTGGAATGGCCAAACCTTTATCATCGGAGTCAGCATTGGAGTTGTTGCTATTGACCAAACCAGCCAAAATTTGATGGAGCTTCTGGGAGCGGCTGATGCAGCTTGTTATGCCGCCAAAGCCAGAGGCCGCAACTGTGTTCATATTTATAGTCTAGATGATAGCGAGCTAATTAAACAACGTGGTGAGAGACAGTTGATTTCCAAAATTACCCAGGCGCTGGAAACAAATCGTTTTTGTCTCTACTACCAAAAGATTGTCTCTATTACTTCTAAACCATTAGTAGAGCATTATGAGATTTTGCTCAGAATGCTGGACGAAAATGGAAAAATAGTATCTCCTAATGAGTTTATTCCCGCCGCTGAGCGTTACGGCTTGATAACAGAGATCGATTGTTGGGTAATCGAAACTTTATTCTCTAATTATCACAAATTGCCGGAGAAAGATGTTCTTACTCAAGGCTTGTATACGATAAACCTCTCTGGGGCTAGCATTAGTAACAATCAGTTTATGAGGTTTTTAATAGAACAATTTTCTCGTTACAAAGTTCCCCCACAAACCATTGGTTTTGAAATCACGGAAACGGCAGCGATCGCAAACTTTGAGCAAGCCAGATATTTCATGGGCGAACTCAAAAAGATTGGCTGTTGCTTTGCTTTAGATGATTTTGGCAGTGGATTGAGTTCGTTTGCTTATCTGATGAATTTACCAGTTGACTATCTAAAAATTGATGGTGCTTTTGTCAAGAACATTAGTCATAATTTGATTTCTCAAGCGCTCGTTGAAGGGTTTAATCGTATTGCCCATGCGATGAATCTTGAAACTATAGCTGAGTTTGTTGAAGACGAGACTATCTTAGAAAAATTGCGGGAGATTGGAGTAGATTATGCTCAGGGTTATGGGATCGCCCGCCCTGTTCCTATTAATTTTAATCTCTAGTCGATCGCACGCTTGCCAGGGAGCCCATTGCCTCACGCCGGAGCCCTGTCTGGAGGCTTCCCAGAGTCGATCGCCCGCTGCTACAAGGCTAGCTGAATTTGCTGTGTCACATTTAGATCGAATGTGCTGTAATTGTAAAGGATTGAGTGTTCTATTGGAAATAAACCGGAAAATTTGCCATGAAAGCAGTTGCGTTCGATCGCTACGGTTCAGCCGAGGAATTGCAATACCGAGAGTTGTCCAAGCCGATCGCCAAATCCAACGAATTGTTAGTGCGAGTTCGCGCTAGCAGCGTCAATCCCGTAGACTGGAAAATCCGCAAAGGACACCTGCAACTATTAACAGGATTTAACTTTCCTCGAATAGTCGGTTCTGACATATCGGGAGTTGTCGTGGAAGTCGGCGGGGAAGTCACCAAATTTCAACCCGGAGATGAAGTTTATACTTTCTTAAATCCCATCAATGGGGGTGCTTGCGCCGAATACGCTGTCGTGCCAGAATCCGATGCAGCAATTAAACCGAAAAACATCACTCATGCAGAAGCAGCAGGAGTACCGATCGCAGGTTTAACTGCTTTGCAATCGCTCAGGGATTTGGGTGGAATTCAATCAGGAAACAAAGTATTGATTAACGGCGCTTCCGGCGGAGTTGGCACTTTTGCCGTGCAAGTTGCGAAAGCAATGAACGCGGAAGTAACGGGAGTTTGCAGTGCTAAAAATAGAGAATTTGTCAAGAGTTTGGGAGCGGATTTTGTTGTCGATTACGCGGAAGTTGACTTTACTCAACAGCCAGAAAAATATGATATAATTTTAGATGCGGTGGGGACAAGAACCTTTGCTGAATGCGAAAAAGTGCTGCAACCAGAGGGAGTTTATATCTCGACTTTGCCGATTTTAGACAATTTCGCACCGATGTTAACAAGCTGGTTTATATCGGGTAAAAAAGCTAAATTAATTGTCGCCAATGCCAACACCAGCGATTTAGGGGCTTTGCGGGAGTTAATAGAATCCGATAAAGTGGAGCCGATTGTCGATCGCACTTACAGCTTACAAGAAGTAGCAGCAGCCCACGCTTACAGCGAAACGGGCCGCGCGATCGGCAAAATTGCGATCGTGATTGAATAAAGAAGGCACGACACGGATTTTGACATGGATACACGGATTAATTATCGATCGTTCCTTCTACTGCTGATGTCAGAATAAAGAATGAAGAAGGAAGTCGGAGCAATTATGAAATAACTATTCTCAATTTCCAATTTCCAATTAATTACCACTTTCCAATTACCCCTTTCCTCTTCCCAATACCCCTTACCAATTACCAATTTCCTATGACTGTGCCCTCAGACTTGGAGACATCCGAACAAGGTTCCGACAACAACCTAGAACAAGTTAGCGAGGGAAATAGCATTGCACCCATCGCCGATGATTTAGAGGCTGTCAGTAACTTAGAAGACGAAGAAGTTAGCGAAGGAAATAGCATTGCACCCATCGCCGATGATTTAGAGGCTGTCAGTAACTTAGAAGACGAAGCAGTTAGCGAGGAAAATAGCATTGCACCCATCGCCGATGATTTAGAGGCTGTCAGTAACTTAGAAGACGAAGCAGTTAGCGAAGAAAATAGCATTGCACCCATCGCCGATGATTTAGTGGATGTCAGTAACTTAGAAGATAAAAAAGTTAGAGCTAAAAATAGCATTGCACCAATCGCCGATGATTTAGTGGATGTCAGTAACTTAGAAGACGAAGCAGTTAGCGAGGAAAATAGCATTGCCCCAATCGCCGATGATTTAGTGGATGTCAGTAACTTAGAAGATAAAAAAGTTAGAGCTAAAAATAGCATTGCACCAATCGC
>NZ_JAUBUC010000015.1:92765-106664 GCF_036705285.1 Microcoleus sp. B4-C1
CGATGATTTCGAGGGTGTCAGTAACTTAGAAGACAAAGCAGTTATCCCGGAAAATAACATTGCACTAATCGCCGACAGTTTTCTGGGTTCCCGCAACCTAGAAAATGAATATCTCGATGAACTTCCCGACGAAGTTGAAATGTCTTTGTTCGACCATTTAGAAGAATTGCGACAGCGACTTTTTTACTCGCTAATTGCAGTAGTAATCGCTGTAATCGGTTGCTTTTTCACAGTTAAACCTATCGTACAATTGCTAGAAGTACCCGCCGGGCCCGTCAAGTTTCTGCAACTAGCTCCCGGCGAGTATTTCTTTGTTTCTATCGAAGTAGCCGGATACAGCGGTTTGCTCATCGCCAGTCCGTTTATTTTTTACCAGATAGCGCTGTTTGTTCTCCCCGGCTTGACTCGCAAAGAACGCAGGTTGCTGGGGCCTGTGTTTTTCGGTTCGAGTTTCCTATTTTTGGGCGGTTTAGTCTTTGCTTACATTGCTCTGATTCCGGCGGCGCTCAACTTCTTTGTTAGCTATGGGGCTGATGTTGTAGAGCAGTTGTGGTCGATCGACAAATACTTTAAATTTGTGCTGCTGTTAATGTTCAGCACCGGCTTAGCTTTTCAAATCCCGATTCTCCAAGTATTGCTCGGTGTTTTGGGCATAGTTTCTTCCAACCAAATGCTTTCCGGCTGGCGGTATGTAGTCTTGGGAGCGGCAGTTTTGGGAGCGGTTTTAACGCCTTCTACCGATCCTTTAACGCAAAGTCTTTTAGGAGGTGCGGTGCTGAGCTTGTATTTTGGCGGGGTTGGTTTGGTAAAGCTTTTAGGGCGGTAAAAACTCCACCGAAAGATCGATCGACTCTCAGCAAAAAAATATAGAGACGCGATCGCCCGCGCCTCTATAATTACTAAAAGTTAAAATTCCACACCAAAGTTTTGTCAAAACTTTGATCCCGCGTAAAAGCAGGTAAAATCCCGCGACTTAAGGAGTGGAACACCCAAAATTTTAGACTAAGTTTCAAGCTCTCAGATTCAATACAAAAGTAAATCTAAAATCTAAAATCTAAAATCTAAAATCTAAAATCGACTGACTACATTCGGAACTGTTCGACTTCAGGAGTGTAGCCGATCGGCAAAATGTAATCCAGATTCTCGTGGGGACGAGCAATTATGTGATACGATAGCAACTTTCCGCCATCGACCTTTTTAACTGATTCAATTCCAGCAGCAACGGCTGCTTGCACTTCAGAGACATCTCCTCGCACTATAATTGTCCAGTAGGCGCGGGTTATTTTCTCATAGCGAACTAAAGTAACACGGGCTGCTTTCACCATTGAGTCCGCAACTTCTACTGCAGCGGGAAATCCTAAGACTTCAACCATTCCCAGTGCAACACCCATTACAACATTCTCCTAAATTTCACAAGATATCTGACACTCATTGTAGGTGAAATTGTTGACAGAAATTGGTTCGGATGATTTTGGTAAGCATGAAGGACGATCGCCCAAAATTAAAAAAGCCCCTAAAAAGCCCCACAAGCTGTTGCGGCATTTAAATCCCACAGCCCATAGCGCGCGCCGGAAATCCCGCCACACAAGAGCTGGTGCGAGCACAGATCGCGATCGCTCTAGTTTCTCAAAGCGGGGGGGGACGCTCGCACTCCGGTATCAAAAGGATGTAGCGCTTTGGTTTCCCCCGGCGCAGCCAAGCGGGGAGGCTCGCACTCCGGTATCATTCGGATCTAACTGGATTTGATATGACTGAGGGCTAATGACTGAGGACTGATGACTGAGGACTAATGACTGAGGACTAATGACTGATTCAAAACTCGTCTAGCAACCACTCCGAGGCTCTTTCACCCAAATCTAGAGGAACGCTGACAGCTTTACCCAAGCGCGGGCGATCGCGAGTAGTTACGATATATTCTCTCACCTGTTCTGTACTCCCCCAGCCGTTGAGGTAATTGGCCACCGCATCCAAATGCTCAAAATAATCAGCCTCCGTCATCGGAAAAGATGCCTGTTCTAGATATTTCCACATAACTTGCACAAAAATCTTGCCCCGCGTTCGCCGCAATCTGATATCGTAAGACTTTCCCCATTTTTCTAGCAGTAGCTGGTGTAAATCCTGGCCCGTCATGGTTGCTCCTGAGTTAATCCATTAAACAATAAAAGACAAAGTTCAAAAAATGTAATAATACTCTAATAAAGGCTGGAAGGCGCATTCTTAAAAGGAATTTTCGCGGCCTAAAATTTGTGCGAGCAGATTAACGGCAATTATCCTCCTTCCTCTGCACGTACAAGTTCGCTAACAGCTAACAAACAAACGTAACTTAAAACCGTAAAGGCAGGTCATGGCTCAATCTTCTGCTGGAAATCCCGATGTCCCCGATATGGGGCGTCGCCAATTTATGAATTTGCTGACGTTCGGTACAGTCACAGGTGTGGCACTGGGCGCACTCTATCCCGTTGTCCAATATTTTGTTCCTCCAGCGAGTGGGGCAGTTGGTGGCGGAGTGACAGCTAAAGATGCTTTGGGTAACGACATCATCGTTAGCGAATATTTGGCTTCGCACCCTGCGGGCGATCGCAGCTTAGCCCAAGGTCTCAAAGGCGACCCCACCTATGTTGTGGTGAAAGAAGACTTATCTCTCGCTGACTACGGCATCAATGCAGTCTGCACTCACTTGGGCTGCGTCGTGCCTTGGAATGTTAGCGAAAACAAGTTTATCTGTCCTTGCCACGGTTCTCAATACAACAATGAGGGCAAAGTGGTGCGCGGCCCCGCGCCTTTGTCTCTGGCCCTGGCCCACGCCACTGTCGCAGATGACAAAATCGCTTTTACAACTTGGAAGGAAACTGATTTCCGCACCGGCGAAGCACCTTGGTGGTCTTAAACAATTTTGGATTTTAGATTTTAGATTTTAGATTGGGGTCAGCGGTGAAAATCCAAGATAATTGCATCCCTAAAACAGTCTAATAATCCGAAATCCAAAATCCAAAATTCAAAATCTAAAATTCACGCATTGTCTGACCTTTGAGATTGAATACTCTAATGCCACAAACTAATTTATCTGCGATATTTCGCCGCAGTGCCAGGACGATCGCGAAAACAGCCTTAATTGCGATCGTAGCCGCAGGATTTTTCCTAACCAGCGACATCGCACTTCCCCAAGCAGCATTTGCTTACCCTTTCTGGGCACAGCAAACAGCACCCGCTACTCCCCGCGAAGCAACAGGTCGCATTGTTTGCGCTAACTGTCACCTCGGTGCAAAACCGACTGAAGTTGAAGTACCGCAATCTGTTTTGCCTGACACAGTTTTTGAAGCTATTGTCAAGATTCCCTACGATACTAGCGTGCAACAAGTTGTCGGCGACGGCAGCAAAGGTGGCTTGAATGTCGGCGCAGTTGTGATGTTGCCCGAAGGTTTCAAGATTGCTCCCGCTGACAGAATTCCCGAAGAAATGAAGGAAAAAGTCGGCGATCTTTACTTCCAACCTTACAGCGAAACCCAAGAAAATATTGTTTTAGTCGGCCCAGTACCGGGAGAACAGTACAAAGAATTGGTATTCCCAGTTTTGTCGCCGAATCCGGCAACTGACAAGTCCGTTCACTACGGCAAATACCAAATTTATGTGGGTGGCAACCGCGGCCGCGGTCAGGTTTATCCTACTGGCGAAAAGAGCAATAATACTGTTTACAATGCTTCGGTAGCTGGCAGCATTTCTAAGATTGCTCAACCGGAAGCTGGCGGTTATGAAGTGACCATTCAACCTGCAGAAGGTGCAGCAGTTGTTGATACGATTCCCGCAGGCCCAGAACTGATTGTTACCGAAGGACAAACAGTTGCAGCAGGCGAACTTTTGACCAATAATCCTAATGTGGGCGGCTTTGGTCAAAAAGACGTGGAGATTGTGCTGCAAAGTGCCGATCGCGTTAAAGGATTGATGGCTTTCGTAGCTTTGACCATGCTGGCTCAAATTATGCTGGTTCTCAAGAAGAAACAGGTCGAAAAAGTTCAAGCTGCTGAAATGAATTTCTAAACGCGGCTGTAATTAGTTGGGTAAGGTACTATGTGCACACCCAACTATTAGGTAAGTAGGGCGGGGAATCCCCGCCTTATTGTTTGATAAATAACCAGTAAAATAATGTCAATTGATGAGAAAATAGTTGAAGTAGGCCCGCTGCAATGGTTTTATCGGGAAACAAATCCGGTTAACGAAACTGGTAAACCCCCCGTACTGCTGCTGCACGGTTTGCCGTCCCAGAGTTTTACCTGGACTGTAATGATGCCGGATTTGGCGGCAAGCGGATTTAGATCGATCGCCCCAGATTGGGTGGGTTACGGGCGATCGACAAAACCAGACAAGCGCGACTTTGCCTACACTCCCGATGCTTTTGTTGACGCCCTCGCTGGCTTTATTCAAGCTATAGAATTAGACCGATTTTACCTCGTTGTCCAAGGATTTTTAGCTTCAGCCGGCATTCAATACGCTTTACGCAATCCCGATAAAATTGAGCGTCTAGCCGTTATCAATACACCAGTTTCAGGAAATATAAAATTGCCTTGGAAAATGCAGCAGTTGGGGCTGCCTTTTATTGGCGACATGATGACGCAAGACCCGCTTTTGGTTGACAGAACTCTCGAAGGTGGCAGCGGCCAGACAATATCAGACAAGGATTTAGATGTTTACCGCCGCCCGTTTTTGAAGAGTTCGGATGCAGGTCGATCGCTAATGAATACAGTCCGCAATATTCAATTGCCGCAGTCAATGGCCGAAATTGAATCCGGCTTGAAAGGATGGACTAGACCAACTTTATTTGTCTGGGGTTTGACAGATCCTTGGCTGAGTGTTGAACCTGTTCAAAAGCTAGTAGGTTCCCTGCAAAATGCAGAGTTAGTCACACTGGAACAAGCGGGGCATTATCCTCAAGAACATTGGTCAGAAAAAGTTGGCGATGCTGTGATAACTTTTCTGCGCCGCCAGGAGGTAAAATAATATTTTGTACATAACTCTCGGTGCTGGGTCAGCGAAGCAGAGCCAAAGCATCTGCGTTTTCAGGCAGAGCCTTGGAACGAACACGAGCAACCCCGTACCCGCCCTGTGCCCGCTCGCAACGAGCAATCTAAAATCTAAAATCTAAAATCTAAAATCGACATGACTCGTCCCCGTTCAATTTTTGCCTTGATGATGGCGTTTTTGATGGCATTTCTGGTTAGTTGCAGCAGTGTCGAAGCAAAAGTTCCAACGACTTACACAACAGCCCAAATCCAGCAAATTCAGCGCTATGTTCCTACTCTGACAGAGTTCCGATCGCGCATGGACAAATTGGGCACCCTAATTCAAAAACGGAATTGGGTTGATACCAGAACTTACATTCACGGGCCTCTAGGCGACTTGCGGAACACCATGAAAACCGTCTCTGCGAGTTTGTTGCCTAGTTCTCAACAACAAGCTGTTGATTTGACCAAGAGTTTGTTTGCCGATTTGGTTAACATCGATCTTGCTGCTAAAGACCTTGACTATGCAAAAGTCACGGCCAGCTATCAAAAAGCTGTCAGTGATTTCGATGCCTTCTTGCAGCTAATTCCTAAAGCTTAATAACTTTTGGGCTTGGCGTAGAGTGCCTACGGATAACCGAGAAGATTATTAGTGTCAACTTAAGCTTTGAGTCCGCCATTCCTCCCACTGACCCGACAGTCCGCCAGGGAATGAATTCCCTGTCTCATAGCGAAAGTCCTCTCAAAGAGGACTGAAGAACTCATTAGTCCTCATAGCTAGGACTTTCGCTTTGAGGCTCTTGTTTCAACCCCTGTCGGACTATGAGTTATACCTTAAGTTGACACCAATGCGAGAAGATAATCTGCTTCGTATGCACCCTAGGAAAAACTACAAGAAACTTCTATAAAATCTAAAATCTAAAATCTAAAATTGAATGGTTCGTGTTGCAATTATTGGTTGCGGTATTGTTGGGGCTTCGATCGCCTTTGAACTAAGTCAATTTCCCGAACTGAAAGTTACTGTGTTAGACAAACAGCCGCCGGCACAAGGTTCTACTGGCGCTGCACTCGGTGTTTTGATGGGAGTTATCAGCCACAAAACTAAGGGCAGAAATTGGCAGTTGAGGGAAACTAGCCTTCAGCGCTACGAAACTTTGATTCCAGAATTGGAAGCAGTTACGGGGCGAAAAATTCCTTTTAACAAACAAGGAATTTTAATGCTTTGTTCGGAGGGAGAGGATTTAAGTAAGTGGGAAAAGTTGATAGCAACTCGTGAGTCTCAAGGTTGGAAATTGGAACTTTGGGATCGGGAACGAGTGCGAGCTCGCTGCCCTCATCTATCTTTAAACGATCGGATTATTGCTGCGATTTATTCCCCTCAAGACCGGCAAGTCGATCCGACGGCGCTAACTTTGGCTTTGGTTGATGCTGCTAAACTCAAAGGAGTTAATTTTGAGTTTGGAGTGGAAGTTCAAGGCATTACTGAGTTGGATTCTCAGGTGTCTGAGATTCAACTCGCATCTTCCATTGCTGTCAATAAGTCTTGTGGAACAGGCATCTTGCCTGTTGCTGAAAATTTCGATCGACTAATTGTGGCGGCTGGTTTGGGTTCTGCTGCTGTGACTGCATCGTTAAATCAGTTGGTTGACATTCGCCCGGTGTTGGGACAAGCGCTGCATTTGCTGACGCCCCATCCTGTAGGAAACCCAGATTTTAGCCCGGTAATTACTTGCGATGACGTTCACATTGTGCCTGTGGGAAATCAGGAATTTTGGGTGGGGGCGACGGTGGAGTTTTCCGAAAATGGCGGGGAAATTCAGGCGAATGCTGATATGTTGGCGCAAGTGATGGCGAGGGCGAGATCCCTTTGTCCGGCCTTAGCATTCGCCTCAATCATCAGGAAATGGTCAGGATTGCGCCCGCGGCCGGAAGGGCGGCCGGCCCCAATTATCGAGACGCTTCCCGGTAACGATCGCATTCTCATCGCCAGTGGCCACTATCGCAACGGTGTTCTGCTGGCCCCTGCAACAGCGCGATCGATTCGAGAAATGATTTTGCAATAATTAACAAATGTTAATACAATCAAGATAGCCATTCATATCTTACATCTAAATATGTCCGACAAACCTTTAGGTAAACCGCGCTCTTTGTGGCGAGTAATTTTGCTGTCTGGAGTCAGCTTGCTGCTATATTACGGATGGTACAAATGGATTATTCAAGAAGAATTGCGTCGCTATAACGGCAGCGGTTGGTCGGGAACTCTTTGCTTGCTTCCCTTTGTTTTAGGAGTAGCCGTCCCCCAAGCTTTGCGGATATTCGATCCTGACGTTCCCGGATGGTTTGGTTGGTTTTCCTTGCTGGGTATTGCTTGGATTTACATCGTGCAGTTCAAACTTTACAAGACAGTTAATGAATTGTACCGCCAAGAAGGAATCAAAGAACCGCTAACAGTTTGGTGGCTTTTTGTACCCGGTTTAAATTTAGTTGTGGGCTTGCGGCAAATTCACTTTTTGAGCCAGTTTTGGGCGAGAAAACAGGGAATTGAAGTTAAGGATAACTTAGCCGAAAGTATTCCTTTTCTGTCAGCTAACGCTTAATCTGTATTAAGGCATCTGGACTTGTTGCTGCAATTTCTCTGGGATTTGCAGCGATCGCATCTACATATTCTATTCTCAAAGAGTTACGTGGACTTTTAACATCTCCCAAGTTTCCCGTTCCATGTTCAAGATATTGCCCACTTCTTGCCAAAGTTCATAAACCTTTAAATTTATGGGAATTTCTTCTTCAATGAGAATATCGCACAAAGTCTCTAACGCCAGATTCCACTCGCCCGCCTGAATATTTGAAACCATAAATTCTATTTGAGTGTCTGACAGTTGTGGTTTCACGATGTTAATGACCGAAAGCATCCAGGATACAAGCCCCCGGATTCATCCGTCCAGAAATAAAAAACCTGTATCCGATGAAACTTGCGCCCCGCATTTATCCGTGGGGTCAAGGCTTCAATCTAAAATCTAAAATCTAAAATCTAAAATCGATTGACTTCATGGAGTTTACTTTCTACAAGTTTATAGTCAAACATGATCCTATCTCCTTCTGGGAGCGATCGCGATCGGGCATTATGAGCCAAGCCACTTGAGAAAAGGAACCGGGTTTCTCACCTACTCAATACTTTGAATTAGTTTAATGTTATTTCTCAGCCATTCATTGACCAAAACTTGAACCTCAATCTTTTTATGCTCAGCAATCTTAGTCACAAATTCCTCGACATCTGGTTCGAGATAAATGGGATAATGAAACGTAGCATCAGGATGGTAAAACTTGCCTTGCTCTGATGAAGAAAAGTCATACTCTGATTTCATAATTTCCTCTCTTGATAAGCTTGGGTTTCAGTGAAATTAGCTTTGCGGGCTGAAATTATCCGAATTATACAGGAGGTGCGATCGGTTTGTTCAAAGGTGTGGATGACAACCCTTAAAGTTCCTGTTTCATCTAAGCCTATGGTAATCCATCTATCTTCATCTTGACTGTGTTCTTCATCATATATTGTTAATTGAGAACGATCGCGGAAAACAGTTGATGCCAAACGAAAATTTAATTGATGCTTGCGAATATTTTGCTTTTATTTGGCGGGATTCCAATCAAAGTTATAATCCAAGGCAATTTATTATGGTAAACGAAGCTGCAATTAAATTATAACATAAATTATGAGTTAATGACTTTATGGAGTTTACTGCCAACAAGTTTGTAGTCAAACATGAGTTTATCTCCTTTTGAATTCGATCGCGATCGGGCCTTATGAGCCAAGCCACTTGAGAAACGTATAGCGGAATCTTGTCTGGCGACTTAAATCCTGGTAAGTGACTCCTGGAATCGCGCACATTTTAATCTTAATATTGCTGAACTTAGACTGCACTTCCGATTCCAGCTTGTCGAGAAGTCTTAGATACCCGACTTTGTGAATAAGTCGGATATCTGGGTATTATTCACCAGAACCGATTTGGCAAATCCGCCAAAATGAGTTTTAGTTCCGGTTCATTAACCCGCTTAATTGCTTTAGGAATACTTACCCACTGCCGCTTTCTCTTGCTAGCTTCCGGCCAAATTTCTAGAACTGCTTGCACTTGCATTAAAAATACTTCTACCTGACAAGTATAGCCGGACTTTTGATACTCGTAAGTTCCCAGCAAATCCGGGAAGACTTTACCCAACAAACCTGCTTCTTCCCAAGCTTCCTTGGCAGCAGAATCTTGGGGAGTCATGTCAGGTTCAATTAATCCTTTGGGAATCACCCAGCGCTTGCTAGCCGAAGAAGTAATCAGCATTACTTCAATTTGTCCGTCTTGAATGCGATAGGGAATTACCCCTGATTGATCGACCAGTAAAGCGATTTTTATACTCATGATTTCTGCAATATTTCTGGCTGCAAAATCTGCTGCAACTTGATTGACATAGGACTAAAGAAACCGGGTTTTTTGCCGACTCTCCGGGCTACAGCGCAGGATTTTCGTAAAAAACCCGGTTTCTCGCCACCCGTGCATAACTCCGATTAATAGCTGCCAACTAAACAATAAAAACTGCACGCCTGATTTTCTACACTTCCCAAGTTGAGACAGCAATAAATTGGATAATAAACATATTTGGCTTTTCCTGTCTGTCGAAAATAGGAAATTCCCCTGCACTCCCACTGAACAATAATATTATTATAATAAATTCGCCAAATCCTCTACCGACAAGCAGATAAAAGCCGATCGCCAATATCTGCCTTTATCTGCGTCGGTAGGATTTTACACCTAATCTTTCTTCGCCTTAGCCTCCAAATTTTCCATCCGACTCCTCAAATCTTGATTCTCCTTTTTCACCTGGTCTAATTCCTCCCGCAACTGCTTTACCGCTGCATCAGAACCAGCATTTTTCTGCACTCTTTGCACAGCTTCATCAGCCATGCGGCGGACGCGGCCATCGGGAGTTTGGTCAGCTAAAGAACGCAAAATGCGAATGGCTTTGCGAGTTTGCATTTGTCCTAATCCCACTACTACAGAGACTTGAGTCAAGAAAAACGTCTCTTTAGATAATTCTGCCAATCGCTGCAAAATCCGTTCTAAATTGACCTTCGTTTGACCAGTCGAAATTGTGCCCAAAGAGCGAATTGCAGCCAAGCGCAAAGCTTGCGGAGTACCGGCGGCTGTGTATTTCAAAATTAAATTCAGCGCATCTTCAGAAGTTTTCATCTGCGCCAAACCGGATATCGCACCCGATCGCACTACCTCATTCCACCCCTGACGCTCTTTGAGCACCAATTTTAACTCTTTGAGTACCTGTTCGTCGGTCGGTTTTTCGTCGGGGTTAGCTGCTGAGATTCCGCCAATAGCAGTCGCTGCTGCTGCTTCTACATAATAGCTGTCGTCGCCTTTTTCGACGATCGATCTCAGCGCTTTATAAGTTTCGTGAGTTTGGATTTTACCCAGCGCATTCACCACAGCGCGACGAACACGAGCATCTTTATCTTTTAAACCACTTACTAAACCTTCAAAAACTTGGTCGAGTTTAATTTCAACTAACTGACCGGCAACTTCGGCCCGTACTGCCCAGAACGGCTCTTTCTTGAGAACTTCTGACAGCGTTTTCACCGCTTCCAGTCCTCCCTTTTTCGCCAAAGCTTGGGCAGCGTAAATCCGGGAAACCGGGTCTGGATCGAACTGCAACTGAGCTTTTAGTTCCGCAACTCCATACTCTAACGCTACAGTTTTTAAGTATTTGTTGCCGACATCAAAACTGATAAATGCAGGCTTCTCTTCGAGAGGGAAATAGAAGCTTTGCTCGCGCTCATGCACTCGGACTGTGAAAGTTTTTAGGTTAGCAGTAGAACGTACATAACTGTCATCGTCTGCTTCTTTTTCTGGCTTGTAACCGAAGCCGATCGGGATTTTCAAATCGAATACATCTTTGCTGTTGCTGTTGCCATTCTTGCTATCTTTTACCTGAGTTTGGGTAACAGTAACTTTTGCTAACTTGCTGTCGCCATCCCAGGAATAAGCAACTTTATAATCGGGATGACCGCCGCGATAAACGTACTGGTCAAACAAAAACATGAGATTGCGACCAGTAGCCTTTTCTATCGCCCTGAGCAAATCGATCGTTTCTACAGTTTTGTGAGCGTTATCCCGCACAAAAGTGTGAATTGCTTTGTAAAATAATTCGTCGCCCAACTCGGCGCGAATCATGTGATAGACGCAAGCGCCTTTTTCGTACAAATGGCGATCGTACAATTCAATGGCTTCGCGATAAACGTGAGTGACTATGGGGCGGCGGTAGCGGGAACTATCTTCAGCTAAATAATTGCGGGCTTCATTTAACATATAGTAAGCCGCGTCTTCTTTGCCGTATTCTTTGTCAGTCCACAGCACCTCGGAATAAGAAGCCATGCCTTCTTTTAGCCAAGCATGAGACCAATGTTTAATTACTACTAAATCACCGAACCACTGGTGAGCCAATTCGTGGGCGACTAAGCTTTCAGTACCTCGATTGTCGAGGCTGGCGCGTTCGTCTAACAAGCACCTATCTGTTAGCAAAGTTGTCGAAGTATTTTCCATGCCTCCGAAGATGAAATCATCGACGCAGACTTGAGCATATTTGGGAAAAGGGTAAGGATAGCCAAATGCTTGAGAGAAGAATTCAATCATTTGAGGCGTTTTGCCCATGCTGCGCTTAGCGTCTGCTTCGCGGCTTCTTTCCACGTAATAATTAACTGGTTTGCCGTTCCATTCGTCTTTGATTTCGGCAAAATCTCCGACGGCTAAGGTCATTAAGTACGTCGGGTGTACCTGGGTTTGGGACCAGTGATAAATTTTATCGTCGCCTTCGTTTTTTGTACTAATTAATTCGCCGTTGGAAATAGCAAAAAGTTGTCTCGGAACTTGCACTCGAATTTCTGAAGTAGCCAACTGTCCGGGATAGTCGAAACAGGGAAACCAGAAACGGGAATCTTCGTCTTCGCCTTGAGTCCAAACTTGAGTGGGTTTGTCTGGATAGTGTTTGTCCGGGCCGACGAAATAAAGGCCACGTTGGGGTTTTTCGACCCAGTAGTCGATCGCAATTGTAATTGGTTGGTAAGCTTCTGTTGGTTCGTGTAGTTGAATTTGCAGCACTTCGCCATCGCTGTCGAAATTTTGCTCAATTTCGCCGACTTTTACTGATTTAATATTCAGGTTGACAGCATCTAAGGTTAATTTGTCAATACCGCTGCGGACTGGATTGATGCGGATGCTGCAAGTGCCACGAAAGCTTTGTTTGGGAATATTCAGCACTAAGTCGAGGAAAATATGCTCTACTTGACCAGGGCGATCCGGATTGTAATGCGGCCGAGCACCGGGCATCTCAAAGGATTTGTGAGCGTTTTCAGAATCGAAGTAAGTATTTGACATTGTGATGGCAAAGTTGTGAGTCGAGCGGCGATCGCTGGCAGCGCCGATCCGGCTGAACTGCCAGCTTATTATAGAGTAGCGCGTCCTAGCTGCTGTTGTCGCTAATTTGTTAAAAACTGGGTCTATCGTTGAGGGGATGGAAAATATGATTTTTTCGTTACAATAGTCAGCAAGGTTAATGTCTGCAATCATCAGCCTGTAATTGAAATTGAGAGGGAAATCTGTATGACAGCTACACTATCAGTTCCCAATTCCATCGAATCTTGGCTTGGCGACGAAGCCGAAGACTTGCTCACCCATCAAGCAAAAGTTTCTAAAGATTTTTTGCACCTGCCTGGCCCGGATTGGGTCGATCGCATTTTTGCTCAAACCGATCGATCTCCTCAAGTTTTGCGATCGCTTCAGCAACTCTATTCTAGCGGACGCTTGGCAAATACCGGCTATTTATCCATCCTGCCCGTAGACCAAGGAATCGAACACTCGGCGGCCGCTTCTTTTGCACCGAATCCCATCTATTTTGACAGCGAAAACATCATTAAATTAGCAATTTCGGCTGGCTGCAATGCTGTCGCGACAACCCTGGGAGTTTTGGGAAGCGTATCTCGCAAGTACGCGCATAAAATCCCTTTTATTGTCAAACTCAATCACAACGAGTTGCTGACTTATCCCAATCAATACGACCAAATAATGTTTGCTTCCGTCGAGCAAGCGTGGAATTTGGGAGCAGTTGCAGTCGGAGCAACAATTTATTTTGGTTCCCCGGAATCGACGCGACAAATCCAAGAAGTCAGTCAAGCTTTTGCACAGGCTCACGAATACGGAATGGCGACTATTCTGTGGTGCTACCTCCGCAACGATATCTTTAAACAAGACAAAGATTATCACGTTGCAGCCGATTTAACCGGGCAAGCAAATCACTTGGGAGTGACAATTCAAGCTGACATTATCAAGCAGAAATTGCCCGAATGCAACAACGGCTATGCAGCAGTTGCTAAAGCAAGCGACAAGAGTTACGGCAAAACCGACAAGCGCGTTTATTCCGATTTGACAACGGATCACCCGATCGATCTAACTCGCTATCAAGTGCTCAACTGTTATGCGGGAAGGATGGGTTTAATTAACTCCGGCGGTGCTTCCGGTAAAAGCGATTTTGCAGAAGCAATTCGCACGGCGGTAATTAACAAGCGTGCTGGCGGCTGCGGCTTAATTTCCGGTCGCAAAACTTTTCAGCGTCCCTTTGAAGAAGGCGTAAAATTGTTCCACGCCATTCAAGATGTTTATTTGTCGCCTGAAATCTCGATCGCCTAAAAATTTCCCGCACTCAATATCACCACCTAAACCTAGGGTGCACTAGGCGCACAAATCCCCCTCAACGTAAGGTGCAGAGTGTGCACCTTACGTGATTAAAATTCTTTAATCTAAGGATCGCGAATTAAATAACTTACAATTTTAATTGTTATTGTGGGATGGGCGTCCCGCCC
>NZ_JAUBUC010000016.1:0-12726 GCF_036705285.1 Microcoleus sp. B4-C1
CGTCCTTTTTGGACGGGCGGGACGCCCATCCCACAATAACAATTAAAATTGTAAGTTATTTAATTCGCAATCCTTAGCAATTTATTCTGGGAGGGTGACAAAGATGTCTAGGAACTAGAAGGACTCAGGGTTTCTCCCTGTATACGCTGTTGATAAAAGCTAATTTTATTACGAGCTAACTTCATTAATTCTTGCACAGGTTCAGAAGATTGTTCCAGATAATTTACCCGCTGCCCTCCATCTCAACCAACGCCAAATGTACTCCCTATTCGGGATTTTTGGGTCGGTTATTTACGGCGAGACACATATCTTTCCACCTGCATTTTCTGAATATTAGTGCCTTCAAATCCAGCATTTTGAGAACTAAAAAATTCCGCGCGATCGCCCAGAGCATTATAGTAGCTGTAAAGGTAATCGCTCAGTTGCTGGCTGCCAGTCGAATAGAGGTTATTCGGCAGCGCGTTTACCGTTATACCTCCGATTAAGCAGTGTGGTGTTTCCACAAATCGATTTTCCAGATTTGGCAGCCCTGCCGCCACTAAACCGTATTGAATTATAACTGCTATATTTTAATTTTTCAAACGATACAACACCGACTCAGTATTAAAATTTTTTCCGAAAACTGGTTGCAGCGGGCCCTCGGCACTTGTCAGCCAAGATAGAGCTTTTCTGGTAGCTGCGTCTGTCCCAGTCAGGGGCCCGAATCCTACAGTCCTAATTTTATTTCGCCGTAGATTGTCAATCCATGCCGAAAGTCGATCGGCTCTAAACGGCACATATAAGACTTGTCTGTCCATATTTCTCCCGTAAAACAGGTAGCTGCGCGAACTTAAAAAGAAGCCTATTCTTTCATCTGGTACTGTATTTTTATCAATATATTCGTAAATACCACGATACAGTTCTGTGCGTGCAAAATCTCGCTTTTCCCTCCAATTACCAATTACTATCAATCCGATAAAAACACCAATTATCACTATGTAAATCGATTTTTTGCGGGTGGGAAATAGATGATTCAGCCATTCTAAGCCAGGATTGATTTTCCACAATATCGCAGCCAGCGTCACTGACACCAGATAAAATATTGGGTATCTTAATATATCTGGCAAACTGGGGCCTAATATTTTCCCGATAGTATTAATAGCTTCTATTGGGTTAGACTTAAAATTGTCAATCAACAAACTACCCCAAACAATACTATCTCCGGTGAAAGAAGCATTTTTAATATAATCAAAAATTGTGTTGCTAGTAATTCCGAACAAACCACTAACCAAAACCACTGCCAGAACAACTAGATTTGGAGTTTTCAAGATAGTTGCTGTAGCTGCTGCTGCGATGCCCAGCAAGCTTAAAAAGGGAAAGCCGTATCTGAGGTTAAAACCCAGTAAAGGGCTGAGTTTACCGATCGAATCTCCCGCCGTACCGGACGTGTAAGGTGTAAATAGATACAGAATTCCTGTGCTGGCGAGAAGTATAATTAAAATAATATTATTTTGATTAATTATTCTGGCTTTACCCTGGAAAAAAGCCAGAGGTGCTGCCAATACCTGAAGCGCGATCGCCAGAAAGGGCAGTTGCAATCTAATGATAATTTGTACGCCGACAGTTTTCCAGTGGGAAACATTGCTGGGATTAAATTGAGCGGCTAAAGTGCTTTGCCAAATCTTTAGAAGTGGCGAAGCGGGCTGCTGCTGTACCGGAGGTGCTAGCCCAGGTATGGGAGACGGTAAGGAAACAGGATCTAAGGGAATTTTAATATCGCCGAATTCGCCGACAGGATAATTGATTTGCAGCAAGTTTCTCGCATACCAAAAACATCCTAAAAGCAAGCAACAAGCTAGGCCGCAAAGTAACACTGGTTTGAGAAAGTGGCGAATTCTAAAATGAGCTGGTGTAGATTTTTTATTAACCGCGAATCTTTTAATTTCTAATATTGCTAATCCTCCTAAAAGTGAGGCTGCATAGATTATTCCCGTGATCTTTATTCCGGCTAGCATTCCTGCGGTTGCCAAAAATAGCGAGAGTTCCGATTGCGATCTGCTGCTATGATAGGATAAACCTAGATACAAGCCGACTGTAAATATTGCAGCTAGCGGTAAATCGGGCTGAATGGTGTTAACTTGGTTGAGCATCATCGGTACTGTCAATACTAAAGATGCTGCTGCCATACCGTGAATTCGGGTTGCTCCAAATTTTATGCTTAATAGATAGACGGCAATTCCCTCAAGTACCCACGCAATTACCAGGGGGAAAGCTGCTAGAAAATCTTCTCCGAAGGGAAGCACACACAAAGCAGATAAAACGTGCCAATTGTAGGGATATACTCGTGCTTGCTCTTGTTCAAAAATCCAATTTCCGGTGGCATCTAATAATGTAAATGAATGGGTTTGATACCATCGGGCGATCGCAGGCAGGTGAAACCACAATGAATCATAATTGGTTATGGGTTTGGTTGCGATAGTTTCCAACAGCACAAATCCAGCCAAAGCGGTGGCAACAATAATTAGTGATTCTGAGAGAGTCCGAGGTTGATTGAGTTGGGGAATCTGCCAATCGGAGAAGGTAAAAGTTTTGTGGTTTTTTGTATAAATCAGGATGAAGCCGATCGCACAAATCAAAATTTCTGCTATAATCACCGCAGTAATATTTAGTCGATCGGCACTTCCTAAAATCAAGCCGATACAAACTTGGGCAATACTCCATCCCGTCAGGAGTACGAGGAGAAAATGGGGAAATGAATAGTTATTGTTTTCTTTCTGATTCTCGAAGGCAAGAGACAAGCTTAAGGGAATCGGCCCGACTACAATAATCAGAAATAAAATTAATTCCCACAAATGCTGCGCTATTAGCATAAGCTGCAAGTTACCATTTTTTATCAGTTTTTCCTCGTTACCCGAAAGAGCCTGGTAACGAGGAAAAACAACGAGTTCGCGTACTGGTTGCACAAAACATTAATTTTCTTGTGGGGAGTAGGGGTTTGGCTTTTCGACCCTTCCACAAGAAAATTAATCTAGCCCATCCCCAATTTTTACCTGTTAGCTTGCTTCTGAGGTTTGGGTTTGACTGCTTCGGCATCTTTGGGCTTAGAAGTATCAGCTTTTAAGAATTCCGGGAATGGCGGCTGGAGGTTGTGAACTTCGATGTCCATTCCCAGCGGCAGAGGTGGCAACTGGGGCAGATCGTTTTCCCAATCCTTGAGTGAGCTAGCGGTTTGTATTTCCACCATTTTCGGCATTTGCGGTACTTTGGCGGTTTCCAAACTGCCGATCATTTTTGCCAGAGCGAATTCTAGCTGAGAGCCCGGGTCGATCGCCACCCAACCCTGATCGGTCATTTGCCGAACCTCGAAGTGAAGGTGAGGCCCTGTAGACATTCCCGTACTGCCGACGCGGCCGATCGTCTCTCCCTGTTTCACGAACTCTCCCGGTTTCACAAAAAGTTCCGAAAGGTGGGCGTAGAGAGTTTCCTGAGACTTTTTGTTGTGGTTGAGAACCACTGTCAAACCGTAACCGCCCAACCAGTCGGCGATCGCCACTTGACCCGCATAGGCCGCCAGTACGGGCGTTCCCATCGGGGCCCCCAAGTCTGTTCCGGTGTGAAACCTGCCGTAGCCCAGAACTGGATGAGTCCGCCACCCAAACGGCGAAGTAATTGCCGAAGCAATAGATAGCGGAAACAGCAAGCTGGTGTTGCCATTTCCGGGCACGCCTGGGGGACGCGGCGTGAGATTGTAGTAAGCAAAACCGGTATTGCTGCCACTGCTGACACTAACGGCACCGACTTGAACCGGCCCAAGTCCCATGCTGGGCGCTGGAGCGCCGCCGCCGTAAGATGCAGATCCGGCATAATACCCAGTGTCTGCGGAGTATCCAGTGTCTGCGGAGTAGCCGATGTTAGCCGACGAGTATCCAGCGTTAGCCGAGTATCCAGTGTCTGCGGAGTATCCAGCGTTCGGCGAGTAGCGCGGGGGTGCGTAACCAGATGCCGGTGGGTTTGAATCCCTCCAAACCTGGCTGCCTATTTGTTGAACGGCTTGACCGAGTTTACTGACAGGATTTCCGCTACTATTTCCGGCAACAGTTCCCCGAACATCGCCCGGAAGGCTTTCTGGCCGATTTCGAGGAGGAGGGGCTGCAATATAGCCGTCGTCTGCGATCGGAGGTTCCTCTCTGTAGTTGGGTTCTCCGGCATCTGCCGTCACCGGCTCGGAAACAGGAGGAGGCGCGCACAAACCGCCTTCTCCTTCGCACCCGGTCGATCGCTCTGCAAACTCTATTCTCGTTGGCGCTTCGTACTCTTGGTACTCTTCGTACTCGCTGGTAGCGCCAATGCTGTAGTCTGTTTGGTCGATTTCAGCGTGGGCTGGGTTAACTGGCGCTTCAAAAGGTGGCTCCTGGGCCGTCGCTTCTGGCAGGGGAATCAGCGCTGGCTCCGGCAGATAATATTGGGTAGGAGGTGGTTCGCTGGCGTACTCCGGCTCCCAGGCAGGTTCGGGATCGAAAGGCTCGGACGGTGGAACTTCTGCCTGCGGTTCAGGGTATGGTTCTGGTTCCACTTGGCTGTATGCGGGTTCCGGGGGCGGGAGAGGAGCTTCAAATAATGGCTGGAGGTCTGCTGCGCCGGGGACGGCTTGTTCTGCTGGCGGAGTTTCGGCTTGGGCCCAAACTAAGCCTTTGCTGAGCAGTCCCAGACTGGCAAGACAACCCAGTCCCACCAGCAGTGAGCGATCGGACAAAAGGCGCGATCGAGTCCGGGCGCCTGTAGGGTTCTTTTTTTGCTGTTTGGTTTTCAAATGGGCTGTTATTTGCTTGTCTGGAACTGGTTTCACGATTTTTTTTCCCAACTCAACAGGGGGCACAAGGATCTCGAAGTCAGGATCGAATGTATGGCAATCCTTGTCTTTATATACAGGCCTAACTGATTTTACCGGGCTTGAGGCAATTTTTTCTGCACATAGAACAAGCTCAAATGCTTTACGCATTCAGTCGCGATCGATATCCGGTTTTTTCGAGCCTGATTGCACCCGTAACTCGTCTGTGACGGTCACACCGATGATAGCGCTTTGGCGTTCGTTTATGTTAATTAGTTACTAAAATTTTGCTCTCGGGTCGTGCAAAATTTTGGTGGCGTCCGCCGGAGTTAAGCGCCCAGGCATGGGGATTTTTTGATTAAAGCCGATCGTGGGTTTAAACTCAGATGTTGCACCATTGTCAATAAGCTTTTTATGAACAGGCTTTCCGGCCTGTTCCACAAAGAGTGAATTTTCTTGTGGAACAGGCCGGAAAGCCTGTTAAGCGAGAATGGTGCAAGATGTGGGTTTAAACTGAATCGGCTTAATCGGCAAAATTTTTGATTGTTTACAATACAAGGCAAATGATTCGCTTGAGTAAGGATAGGTTTCATGACTGTAGCTGGCGATCGCTTGACAAATTTTCCAAACTCTGAGGGCCTCAGACAGCCTGATGGTATCAGTTGGGACTGGCAGAGTTCTGAAGGCTTGCCCTATCTAACTTGCAGCTTGCTTTCTCGCTGGTCTCACGGCTTTTTTACTCGCGATTTCTCGCCCCAGGGGCCGATCGATCTGACGGAAGTTCTCGAACCTGGAGCTAAGGTTTACCGACTCCAACAGGTACACGGCAATGCGGTACTCAAAACGAGTGAGTTGTCACCCGTTGTGGCTCCGGCCCCGGAAACCCCTGCCCCAAGCTATGCTGAGGCTGATGGCTTGGTGGCAGCTCGAGAATTGGAGGCGCTGTGGGTTTGCTCGGCTGACTGTGTGCCGGTGCTGATTGCTGACGATCGCACGGGACTCGTTGCGGCAGTTCACGCGGGTTGGCGCGGGACTGCTGCTAAGATATTACCAGAGGCGATCGCTCAACTTGTGGCACAAGGCAGTCAACTAGAAAATCTGAAGATTGCTATGGGGCCGGCGATCGCTGGAGAGGTTTACCAGGTATCTGTGGAAGTAGCAGCGGAACTGGGAGCCACCATTGCTCCTAAGAGTGCCGTTAGTGCGACAGCCGACGGCATCTGCGAGTTTTTGCATCAACTGCCGCAAACGCCTGTTTTAGCCGATCCAGAACCGGGAAAAGTACGCTTGGATGTTCGCCTCTGCAATGCTCTGCAATTGCAGCAGTTGGGAATCGATCTTTCTCAAGTGGCGATCGCTCCTTTCTGTACTTATTCTGACTCGGCTCGCTTTTTTTCCTATCGCCGCGATCGACTTAAAAAAGTCCAGTGGTCGGGAATTGTGAGCGCCTGCAGGACAAGTCCCTTCTGAGGGCATTTGGCAGAAGGTAAAATTTTAGACGGCCAAGATAAAAATAACAATCTTTGGATTCATTATTTTTTATTTACGAATGCCAAATGCCTTCTAGTTTCAACCTTCGTAAGGTTTGCTGGTTCCTGTTTTAAAGCACTAAAAACTAGCAGCAAAACTTTTGGGAAAGCGGCAGAGCTCCCGCCCCGCTTTCCTCTCTTGTTAAGATTACTCTATAACGAGAGTCTTCAGCGGGTTATTACAATGAGTGAGCCAACTCCCTATCAACTTCTTGAAGTCGATGAAGATGCTTCCTTTGATGAAGTGCAAGAGGCCCGCACGCGCCTAGGCGAGCAGTACAGCGGTGACAAGAAACGTTTGGAATTGATCGAAGCCGCTTACGATGCGATCCTCATGGATCGCCTGCGGCAGCGACAGGAAGGGAAAATTAAAGTGCCCGAACGCATCCGCTTTCCCGAACGGCTGACTCCCCCACCCCCAAGCTTTACTCCGTCTCCTCCGAGTGGCAGCCCAGCTTGGTTGCAGCGGTTAATCGATACTCCTAGTCGATCGGACATTTTGTGGCCGGCTGGGGTGTATGTGGGGTTAGGCGGACTGAGTATTTATCCGGCGGCTAATGATGGTTTACTACAGTTGACTCTGGCTCTTGGGGTCGGCTGTTGTCTTTATTTTATTAATCGCAAGGAACAAAAATTTGGTCGCGCCGTGCTGCTGACTGTGGCTGGCTTGGTTATAGGCTTGTTGCTGGGAGGATTTTTGGGTTCTTTGGTCAGTCCGGCATTTATAACAACAGAGAAATTTATCGCTGTGTTTACGTTTTTAATTCTGTGGCTGGTTAGCAGTTTTCTGCGATAGTCAGTTGACAGTTGACAGTTGACAGTTGTCAGTTGTCAGTTGTCAACAGTCATCAATCATTAGTCAAGCATCAACAGTCATTAGTTATTGGTAATTGTTGAGTGGTAATTAGTAATTGGTAACAATCAACTAACTACTAACACCTAAAACCTACGAACCAACCAATAACAATTAACCAATAACAATAATTAACCAGTGCCAACTGTCAACTGTCAACTGTCAACTGACAACTGTCAACTGACTAATGACTACTGACTATCTAAGATAATCTCAACTGCTTCGCTCAAATTGTTAGCAATTAAATCCGGTTGGTGCATTTCTAGTTGGGTGCGATCGCGAATTCCGCACAAAACACCAATTACCTTGACACCGTGCGTTTTTGCTGCTATAATATCCGCCTCCGTATCGCCAACCATCCAAGTGTCAGAAGCCGGCGGCAGTTCGGCGAGAGCTCTTGCCATCAACAGGGGCTTATCTTTGACATCCCCGGTTTTAACGTAATCGTTGGGGAGGCAATAGCGGCGGTTTTCTGGGAAAAAATGCCCTAAATTGCAGCGGTTGAAGGCTTCATCTAGTTCCCTAACGCGGCGCATGGTCATCACCGCTAAGTCTACTCCAGCGCCCTGCACCTTTTCGAGAGTTTCCACAGCGGTGGGAACTGGTCGATCGTAAATCATGTAGGGAAGCGTGTGGACGGTTTGACGGCGTTTCTGGGCAAAATCGCGGGCTTGATCTGCATCTAATCCAGAGAGGATGGCGATTTCGGTTTCGGGAACCCGCGCGCGCTTCATGTCCCAAAACTCTGCCTTGGGGAGTTCGCGCACTGCTTGACCCTCACGTTGAGTCTCGGCGAGACACTTCTGGTAAACTCGGTAGTAGCGATCGGACACGTCCATAATCGGGCCGTCAAAGTCGGTAATAAGTCTCAGCATTTAGCAGAGTATTTTTAAGCTTTGTATACAAATCCTTCGATACTATATCATTTAAAGGTAACACTTTCTTTACAAAAATTGACACAAATACCTAGGGGAGGTAAGGTCTATAGGAATGGTGCTAATTAAAGCAAACATTTGAATTAAACTGTGCTGTTCATCAACTTGAGCGGTTGTCAGCCATATCGGGAAATTTAAAATTAAAATGTGTCGCACAAATAGTGTAAACCGCTACATATTGTTGATAAATCTCAACCTCAATCGAGGCTGATTTTGACTGCGCTTTCTCACAAAAAGTGGGTCAAATTAATATTTAGCCCCATTTTTAAAATAAGCAAAAAACTGCTTGGAGAATCCAAAGTGTACTGTTTGCATAAATGAGCCAGCGATAACAGGTGATAACATCTGCCAGTATAAAAATTTCCCTGATAAATCGCAGCCAAACAACAACTAACTTTACCGGCTAACCTTTGAGAGAGATGCTCTACAATAACGAGATGCTTCCCACATTAACTGTAGAGAGCAGCCCCAGAAGTATTAATATTCTTCTTTATAAGCTGTTATCCTTACGCAGGATTGAATACCTCACAGTCGATCGGGAACTTAAGATTAAAGAAATATCTTTGAAAGTGCAAGATTTTGCCTACATTCATGAAGAAGTAGCCGAAGGAAAAGACGTGCGCGATAGTTTTCCCGAACTGCTCGGAATTGAAGGAATCCTTGAAGGCATTATTGAAGAAGGAGAGCAAGACTTTCAGTTAAAATCAATTAACCGAGTTCTCAAAGACGGATCTTATTTGTATCTAAATTTGTACATATTTGGTTATAAGGCACAAGCCAATGCTGACAGATTGATTATTTTATGCGAAGATGTGACAGATAGCATTGCAGCTCAGCAAAGCATGGTTCAGGCTGCCAACGAAAACAGTATGAAAGTCGATTACTTAGCTGCGACTGGCGATTATATTGACAAAATTATTAATTCCCTAGGCGATGTTTTGTTCGTAACCGGAACATCGGGAAAAATCAAAAAAGTGAATCAAGCTGCACAGAAATTATTTGGATATACCGAATCGGAATTAATCGGTCAATCCATATCCCTGATTACGGCAGAGGAGGAATTGTTACGCAAAGTCAGCCAGCTACCTCCTGCACTTAAAAGCCAATATTGGCCTCAAGTAAAAGTAGCTTGCCAAACGAAAATAGGTTTAAAGCTGATTATTGCGTTTTCATGCTCTACTTTCGAGACAAGCCCAGGAAACCCGGATGCAGATAGCGAGGTTATACAAGATTTTGTTTATATCGGCAAAGACATTACCAAGCAACAACGCATAAAAAAGTGTCAAGAAGCACAGTATGCTGTGACTCATATCCTGTCAGAATCAACTTCTCTAGATAGCGCAACTCCGAAAATTTTGCAAGCTATTTGCCAAAGTTTTGGGTGGGATTTTGGCGAACTTTGGACGCCTGCAGAGGCGGAGAAAGAAACTAGATTGGGTGAGGAAATAAAATCGGAACAAGATCCGCTGTGGTGCCTGCCACTTTGCTGTCCGATCGAGGAAACTCCTTGTTGGCGGCGGGTGGCCGTTTGGCAGGCAGCGGAGGAAGTTAGGGAGTTTGCCGAAAACTATCAGCAGATTACTTTGGCTGCGGGTGAGGGTTTGCCGGGAGCGGTTTCCAGAAGCGGTTCTACGCAGTGGATTACTGATCTTGTGGGCGATCCCAGTTTCGTGCGATCGCGCTTGGCAGAGGAAGCGGGACTGCGATCGGGATTCGGTTTCCCCATTCACGCTAGGAGCCAAGTTGTAGGAGTAATGACTTTTTTTTGCCGCGAAGAACTGCCACCGGATCAAGATTTACTTCAGATCATAGCTGTGGTAAGTTCTCAATTAGGAGAATTTGTTAAGCGCAAATATGCAGAGCAAGAATTGCAAGAAGCTGAAGCTTCAATCCGATTTTTGTACGAACAAGAAAAACGCCAAAGTGAAGAATTAGCTCGGCAAAATTTAGCTTTAGAACAAGCCAAATTAGAATTACAAGCAGCTAACATGGAATTGCAGCGGCTCGCTTCGGTGGATGGATTGACTCAAATTCCCAACCGTCGCTGTTTTGACAAAAAATTGGAGTTAGAATGGCAGTTGATGGAGCGAGAAAAAGAGTCGCTATCTTTAATTTTGTGCGATATCGATTTTTTCAAACTTTACAACGATCGTTACGGGCATCAAGGAGGCGACGAATGTTTAAAACAAGTAGCCGAGATTTTAGCTAGCAACGCTCAGCGGGCAGGAGATTTAGCCGCCCGCTACGGTGGCGAAGAATTTGCGGTAATTTTGTCGCGAACTGATGTGCAAGGAGCAAAGCAGGTAGCTGAATCAATTCGCAGGGATTTGAAAGCTGCGGCAATTGTTCATGCTGCTTCCAAGGTAAGTGAGTTTATAACTCTCAGTATGGGAATCGCTACTACTGTACCTGCTGCTGGTTCATCGATCGAGGAGTTGATTGGACAAGCCGATCGAGCGCTGTATCGAGCTAAACTAGAAGGGCGCGATCGTATAGTTGCCCTAGACTTGAAAATAGAATTTCAGAGCCCGAAAGGAGTATGTTCTGATGATTGTGAGAGAAGCTAACATCGCTGACGCACCTGCAATCGCACGGGTGAATCTAGATACTTGGCGCACAGCTTACCGGGAAATTGTACCAGCAGATTACCTCGCACAGTTATCCTATGAAAAGCGAGAAAGCAATTGGCAAGAAATCCTCGTAAATGCAGAAAAAAGTAAAAACTTTGTGTACGTTGCTGAGAATGAATCGGGAGAAATTGTGGGTTTTGCTGCGGGTGGTGGCGAGCGCACTGGCAAATATGTATATAAAGGAGAATTATTTGCCATCTATATTTTGGAGGAATATCAGCGTCAAGGAATCGGACGGCAACTCGTGAGAACAGTTGCCACAAAATTGGCAGAATTAAGTTTGAACTCGATGCTAGTTTGGGTACTAGGAGACAATTCAGCCTATAGGTTTTATGAATTATTAGGAGGTGAAAAAGTAGACGAAAAGCAAACAACTAGAGCAGGAGTTGCCCTCAAAGAAATTGCCTACGGTTGGAAAGATATCGCAGTGCTGATTAACACGCCTGTATGACCGAAAAAGTGGAATTTTTATCAATCATCTATCAAACTTCCTCTCTTCATTTGTTCGCGTTCAATTGCCTCAAACAAAGCTCGAAAATTCCCTGCCCCAAAACCTCCAGCTTGTACCTGTTTCCCGTTAACTAAACTAACTCGGCGCTCAATAATCTCGAAAAAGAAAGTCGGTTCTGCAAAAATTGGCTGGGTAAATATTTGCAGCAGCATTGCTGCGGGAGTATCTTCTTGCCAATCTGCCAAAACTTGACAAGCTGCAATTGCTGGCCAATCTGCGGGCAAATAGTTTTGCCGCTGCTGCAATTCCGAGTAGTATGTTGGAGGAACCGGCAGAAAAGGCAAACCGCACGATCGCAAATCGGCAACAACCCCCACAATATTATTAGTTTGCAAAGCCATGTGCTGAATTCCCGGCCCCCGATTTGCGCTCAAAAACTCTTGAATTTGAGAATTAGCTGATGCCGGTTCATTAATCGGGAATTGCACCCCACCTTCAGCGTGCACCATAACTTGGCTACGCAAAGCCGATTTCTCAGTCTGAATGTCAAAATTTTGCTGCGGTTGAAAACCTAATATTTTTTGATACCAACTAACAGCACTCGACAAATCCCCAGATTCAACATTTAACACTACGTGGTCAATGCGGGTAAACAACGGCAGCTTATCCGAAGCCGATAGCAGTGAATGGCCGCCAATTCGCTCCACCAGCGTATGGCTTAAATCTCCCCAGCCCGCGATTTTTGCCCGCTTAAAATAGCCTCCTGCGTTTAGGTCTTCTTGAATCGGTTCCAGGATTTTAGCACCTTCAGCAGCCGCTCTAGCTACCGCTAATTCAATATTTTTTACCCGAAAACCCACATCGGCAATCCCTGGAGGATGAAACTTCAACCAACTAGCAGCGGGACTAGCGGGTGTCAGGGGCGAAGATAAAACAAAACATACATTGCCACTGCTGACAACTTCAGTGTGAGTGTGGCTGTTAGCATAACCTGCTATTGATTGAAAGCCTAACTGGCCGACAAACCAGTCGCAGGATACTTGAGCGTTTTCAACGTAAAATTGAATGCGATCGAACTCCATAATCAATAATTGAAAATGGAAACTGAAAAATGGAAAATCTGCTGATTTTCAAGGTCAAACTGCCAGGTAGGGACTGAGTAATGGAGATGTTTCATACTTTTTATTGCGCGCCCACTTAATAATAACCTAAAGATTGAATATCCTAGCTCCCTCTGAAGGCAGAAATAAGTCGGCACTTAAAAGAAACCCGTTGTCTGCGATAACTTAGGTTTGACCGCTAGACCTTCGCCAATAGGACTAAGGCAAAAAATGGTTTGACGTGCTACTTATATGGGTAAGGTGCGCGGCAGAAGAGCACTCTACATAATTAGGTGCTGTGCAAGTTCTCAAACCTAAAGATATGATAATTTTTCGGGGCTTGAGGCGCCGCTGTCTTCTGCCTTCAAATGACAAGCGAATTTCTTCATGTGGTACCCGCCACGTGATTTATCCGTGGAAT
>NZ_JAUBUC010000016.1:12826-100948 GCF_036705285.1 Microcoleus sp. B4-C1
CAATCCCAAATCGAAAATCGAAAATCCTCAAGAAAGAGCATTGATCCGTGGGGTCGCCTCTCAAATCGAAAATCGAAGCTGTCTTCTGCCTTCAAATGACAAGCGAATTTCTTCATGTGATACCCGCCACGTGATTTATCCGTGGAATCAATCCCAAATCGAAAATCGAAAATCCTCAAGAAAGAGCATTGATCCGTGGGGTCGCCTCTCAAATCGAAAATCGAAAATCGAAAATCGAAAATCGATTGACTCCTCAATCGCTAAAAGAACAAATGACTTTCCGGCTGAATATTAATCTCCATCGGCACAGCTTGCGGGTCAGCCGAAAGAGCAAACATAATCGCATTTGCAGCAGTTTCGGTACTCAGCATTTTTGACCTGTCTACCTTCAAACTCACATTATCCCAAAAGGGAGAATCCACCCCGCCAAAATAGAATAGCGTAAACTTAATGCCGTAGCGTCGCAGTTCATCTGCCATGCACTTGCTGAAACCAACTACCCCAAACTTTGAAGCGCAATAAGCCGTTCCCATCGCCATCGAATGCTTGCCCAAAATCCCGATGACATTGCAAATGTGGCCGGATTTGCGCTCTTTCATCACATTCGCCGCTGCTTGAGACGTGTAAAAACTGCCTTTCAAGTTCAAGTCAAGCATTGCATCTAAATCAGCGGGTTCTAACTTGTTCCACTGCTTGAGAATTCCGGCACCGGCGGCGTTGATGAGGGCATCAATTTGTCCAAAATGTTCCAGAGTTGTCTGCATCAACGTCTCGACTTGTGGCAAATCGGTGATATCTGTGGGCACGCACAGTACCTCTGTTGCTGAAAGTTCGCTAGCTAAAGTGTCTAATTTACTGCTGTCTCTGGCGGCGAGCACTAGCCTCGCACCCGCATCAGCGAGTTTGCGGGCCACTGCTGAACCGATGCCGCCAGTCGCACCCACCACAACCACAACTTTGTCCTGCATATCCCTTTACATTTCTTTACGTCCAGATTGTATGATAACTCAAGTTGCTAGTAATGGGGATGTTGATATAGCAATTCTTGCAGGAGTCGTAAATTTTTGACCCCACCCCAACCCTCCCCTTATCAAGGGGAGGGAGTAAGAAATTCACAAATTATTTAGGATGGCTATATATTTTAATTTTTAATTAATTGAGGGAAACTTGCCAGCCTTTTTCGGCTTTTTTTAGCTGGAGAGAAGCGCAGGATTGCAAAAATTTAGTAAATTTCTTACCCAAATTAAAATCTTTAATTATTTGGGTAATTTGTTTGCCGTATTGTCGGTGAAATTCGCTGCCTACATTGGAGAGAAATACAGAATTTTCAGGAGAGTTGTCGGTTAAGTCTCCAACGATTTTGACAAGAGCTCTTTCTAAGTCTTCGAGAGAATTAATATCGGTCAAAGTTGCAGGTGCTGGCTGGTGGTTATTCAGATTTTCTTGGTTAAGTATTGGCGGTGGGGGCGATAATCTTACTTCAAAAAGAGTGACATAAGTTTGAGAAGTTTCTGATGGTTTGTGGAGGACAAAATCGGTGGGATATTTGAGAAAGATATCCCTAGTTTTAGTGCCAAGCAAGTGATGGGCCACAACTTGATTGAGGACTAAACCGTAATTCTCCTTAAATAAAGCTGAAACAGTGGAAAGTTTTATCCACTGAGTTGAGGTGCGTTTTTGCTCTTTTTTGATTAATTCTTTGAGCTGAATAACTAATTGTTCTAGGGGTGTAATTTCCGGTGTGGTTACTAGGGAATGGGTTTCCAATTGTCCGGTTTTGCTGTTTAAAACTATGATTTTATCTATTTGTTTGCGGACTTGAAATACGGTTAGTCCGTGGGCTTGCAGTGTGTTGCTGAGGTGAGTGAGGGCGCGATCGGACGAACAGACAAAAATCTCTTTGGCTGTGGGATAATGTACGAAAATCGATGCGCCGACTGTAGCCATTTTTAAGTCGGCGCTGTCTTTGCCGGGGGGAACGTGAATTAGTTGATAGCCGCGCTGGTGAAATTCGGCATCTTTCTTGCCCATGCTGCGCCAGTTGGCAAAGGCAACTTTGATTTGGATGGGATAGTGGCAAATTCCTTCTAGGAATTTTTCGGTTTCGATGTTGAGTTGCAAGTTTTCGACATCTAGCAGCAAGATAGCAATGCCGAGAGGAAGCGGGGCTGGTTGATTGGTTGTGGGAGTTGGAGGTTCGGAGGAAACTGAGTTTTGTGATTTAGCCGGTGCTGTGTGAGATTGGGCTAGCTGCTGAATTTTGGCAAATAATTTGCTGAATTGAGGTGAATTAACGAATTCTGGAATCAGCAGAATTTGTAGGTATTTTTTCGCACTCAGCACCAGGGAATCTGTATCGCTGGCTACGCTGAAACTTTTTGTCAATTTTCCAATCAAAACTGACTGAAAATCAGGTTTGGCCCAGGGGGTTTTCCTGTATTTTTCAGTTATCCATTCGGGATGCTTTTCCTGAATGGTAATTAGGGTTTGAGCTATATAGCGACTGATGGCGCTGAATGCGAGAGATTCTTGAGTCGCAAGCTCGGAGGTTCGATCGGGCATGGCCCTCTACAATGCGGGATGCTGTTTCAATTTATCACAATTCTAGTTTTTCGCCGGGAGTCGGACGATCGCCCGCCAAATTAAACCGGCGACAATTAATGCCAATCCTGTCAGCCAAATTTGTCTCTCCACCCAAAAAGCCAGAAACAGACAATTCCCCAAACCCACCCAAGCCAACCACTGCGGATAAAGTCTTTCGGCGGGGGAAAGTTGCAGCGCCGCGAGGTTGGTGATAGCGTAGTAAATCAAAACGCTAAAAGCGCTAAATGACCAAGTGGTTTTGACATCGCCGACGAGGATTAAAAGTGCGATCGTAACTTCCACAACCACCACAGCCACGTAGGGAGTTGTCCCCGAAGGATTCAGCCGCGCCAAGACTCTGGGCATATCCAAGCGTCGCCCCATCGCCAGCCAGATGCGCGACAGCCCTAAAATTAAGTTCAGCAAGACTCCCAACATAGCGGTAATTGCGCCGACGGCTAGCAGTTGAGAAACTCCCGGAATTCGGAAACTGCGGGCGATGACTTCCAAGGGTGCAGTCGTGCCGCCTGGTTGTAAAGACAATTTATCGGCTCCCCCCGCGCCCGCGACAACTACTGCTACCCCGACGTAAAGCAGCATTGTCAGCACCAAAGTGAAAATTATGGCTTTGGGAATGGTTTCCCTCGGTTCCCGCACTTCCTCGCTCATTGTGGTGATGCGGGCGTAACCGCTATAAGCGACAAACATCAGGGCGGTGGCCTGGAAGATGGAGCCGATCGAGCTATCATTCTGTACGGTGGCCATTTCCCACCTTACCTCTGGCAAACCGACAGCAACAAACAGTGCTAAGGATAGAAGTGTAACTGAGACTATGGCAGTATTGGCAATATTCGATCGCCTAATTCCCGTCAATACAATTAAAGTGATGGCGGCGAGGGCGACTAAAGCTGTTAGGATCAGGTAAGTGCGATCGGCGACACCAACTGCATTTAAAAAATACCCCGCAAAACCTAAAGCAGCAGTAGCCGCAGAAGCCGTTTTCGCCAACAAAAACATCCAGCCGGCAGTGAAACCCAGCCAAGGATTGAGATATTTGTAGCCATATTCATAAGTACCGCCGCTAACAGGATGATTTGCTGCTAATTGAGCGCTGTTAAGGCCATTGCAAACAGCAACAAAAGCTGCAATACCCACAGCCAAAATCACCCCCGGCCCAGCAACTTCCGCCGCAATGCCGATACTCACAAATACTCCGGTACCGAGGATTGAGCCCAGGCCCATGAGAGTTGCGCCGAAAACACCTAACTCTCGCTTCAGAAGTGGTGAAGACATTTTTGCAAAAAACCTTACAAAGTTTTCAAGACGATCGCAAATAGCACATTAGACATATCCAATAATTTTTGTGGAACAGGCATCCTGCCTGTTCAAAACTGGCGTTTCTGGAGATGCCTCTTTAAAAAAACAATTGTCGCTGCCGTTTCTAGTTTAAGCTTTTTCCCGATCAATTTTATAGTCATCAAAAGATTGGTTCAACAGTCCATTATCTCAGTTGGTGGGAAAAATTTAAACTGTTCATAATCTAAATTAATTCAAAATTTAAAGATCGACTGTTATCCTCCTATAGGATTCGCTGCTCATCATACTTAACGCACAGGATCAAATTATATGGCGCTCAATTTGATGAAATTTAAGCTTAACGGCTGGACAATAGCCGGTGCATCGGCATTTGTAGCTGCGGCGATCGGTATGTCAGTCCCAGCGATTCAGGCTCAAGGACAAAGAATAATTAAAATCGACGGTTCCAGCACAGTCTACCCGATTACCGAAGCTGTCGCCGAAGAGTTCCAAAAAACCAACAGAGGCATACAAGTTACCGTGGGCGTCTCCGGTACGGGTGGGGGCTTCAAAAAATTCTGCCGCGGTGAAACTGACATTTCCAACGCTTCCCGACCGATTTTGAAAGCGGAGATACAGGCCTGCGCTCAAGCTGGGATTAGATATATAGAACTCCCCGTGGCTTATGACGCTCTGACAGTGGTGGTTAACAACCAAAATACCTGGGCGCAAAACTTGACAGTTGCCGAACTCAAGAAAATGTGGGAACCCGGAGCTCAGGGTAAAATCAATAACTGGAACCAAATTCGGGCAGGATTTCCCAACGCACCCCTGAAGCTTTTTGGTGCTGGTACGGCTTCTGGAACTTTTGACTATTTTACTGAAGCGATCGTCGGTAAATCTAAATCTAGCCGGGGCGACTACACTGCCAGCGAAGACGACAACGTGTTAGTCAACGGTGTTTCTCGCGACAAAAATGCCATAGGTTACTTTGGCTACGCTTATTACGAAGCAAATAAGGGCAAGCTCAAATCAGTGGCAATTAATGGTGGTAGAGGACCTGTATTGCCTTCTGCACAGACAGTGCAAAATGGCTCTTATCAACCGCTATCCCGTCCTCTGTTCATCTACGTTAATGCCAAGTCGGCAGATAAACCGGAAGTGAAGCAGTTTGTCGAATACTATATCAAGAACGGTGCTAAACTAGCGCGCGATGTCAAGTACGTAGCTCTACCTCCACAGGCTTATACAACTGCTATGGGTCATTTTACCAAGCGTCGTGTAGGCACTATTTTCGGTGGCGAAGAAGCTGTAGGTTTGACGATTGAGGAAATGTTGAAGCGCGAAGCCAGATAGCAAGTTTATCGGTATTTATTTAGTCAGCAGTCATTAGTTACTGGCGTAAATCCCGATCGTGGCGCTGCATTTACTTACAAAAATTATATCAATATTTCGGGGTGCCAATCCGAGAGTCACTACTAATGACCGATCGCTAATGACTAATAACCAATAACTCTTGATAACTAATGGCTCAAAAATCACTGAAATTATCCAAACAAGCCGCGTTTTCCCCAAAGCTAGTGAGGGATTTGCGCGAAGGTGCGATCGCTTTTTTGCTGTTCCTCGCAGCCTTTTCCTCAGTAGTAACTACTTTCGCTATTCTTTACATCCTAGTTTCGGAGTCCTTGGGTTTCTTCCAACAAGTTTCTTTGGTGGAATTTCTCACGAGTACAGAATGGACTCCCCTATTTTCCGAGCCTCGCTACGGGATTTTGCCCCTAGTTTCGGGTACTTTGGTAATTGCGGGAGTTTCAATGATGGTGGCAATTCCTATGGGTACAATCATTGCGATTTACCTGAGCGAATTTGCTGACAGTCGGGTGCGCGAGGTGATGAAGCCAGCGTTGGAATTGCTGGCGGGAGTTCCCACAGTAATCTACGGTTACTTTGCCTTCTTATTTGTGACCCCGATGTTGCAAATAGTGCTGCCGGATTTACCGGGATTCAATATGTTGAGCGCTGGATTGGTGGTGGGTATTATGATTGTACCCTTCATTAGTTCGATCGGCGAAGATGCAATGCGAGCTGTGCCAGTATATCTCAAGGAAGGCGCTTATGCAATGGGAGCAACACGATTTCAAACAGCAACGTCGGTAGTTTTTCCCGCTGCACTTTCGGGAATTTCTGCTTCTTACATTTTGGCAATTTCTCGCGCTGTGGGCCTTACAATGGTCCCCGCGATCGCCTCTGGTTTGCAGCCGAGTTATACCTGGAATCCAATGGAACCCGGTGCTACAATTGCTTCTTATATCGTGCAAGTTAGTCTCGGCGACTTGCCGCACGCCAGCTTAGAGTATCAAACAATTTTTGTGGCGGGGCTGACCCTAGTGTTGATGACTTTGATATTTAACATAATTGGGCATTTTCTGAGCAAGCGTTACAGGGAAATCTACTAATACTAAGTAAGGGTAATACCAATTTTTGGTGAGTTTCCATACAATCAGATCCCCCCTAACCCCCCTTAGTAAGGGGGGGACAACATTCTTCTCTCCGCCCTTAATAAGGGGGGACTCTTCTCAAAGTCAACCCCTACTCCCCTTATTAAGGGGGATTTAGGGGGAGCTAGCTATGTGAAACTACCCATTAAATTGGTATAAAAAGAAAGTTTTAAGGCTTGAGTTAACTAAACACAAGAATCAAAACTCCTCACCAATTACTAATCATCAATTGCCAATTACTAACTCCCAAAATATGGCCGTAAAAAATATACAGGAAATCCGAAAAATAATTGCAAAAGCTAAGCTGTGGGACAGCATTTTCGCTGCGATCGGCTTATTGTTGATGCTAGTAGGCGTGGTTGTCCTGTTAGCATTAATCATTGATTTGGCGATCGATGGTGTACCGCGTCTTTCCTGGCAATTCTTGACATCCTTCCCCTCCCGTCGCGCGGAAGACGCAGGCGTACTGTCTGCTTGGGTAGGCTCGGCTTTAGTAATGTTAGTAACAGCTTTAGCCGCGGTTCCCTTGGGTATTGCGTCGGGTATTTACTTGGAAGAGTACGCCCGGAAAAATTGGGTTGCTGATTTTATCGAAATTAATGTCACTAATTTAGCAGGCGTTCCTTCAATTGTTTATGGACTTTTAGCTTTAGGTTTCTTTGTATATCAATTAAACTTGGGTCAGAGCATTCTCACTGCTGGTTTGACTTTAGCACTGCTGATTTTACCAGTAGTAATTGTTACTACTCGCGAGGCACTGAGGGCTATTCCTAATGAGATCAGGGAAGCTTCCTACGCCACAGGCGCTACCAAGTGGCAAACGATTTCGGATCACGTTTTGCCATACTCCGCTGGCAGTATTATGACAGGAGTAATTGTGGGGTTGTCAAGGGCGATCGGAGAAACAGCACCTCTAATTACAATTGGGGCTCTCACATTTATTGCCTTTTTGCCCGACTCTCCCCTGCAATCCGAATTTCCTTATGTTTCGTTTAAATGGCTGATGTCACCCTTCACAGTCATGCCCATGCAAATGTTCAACTGGGTATCCCGCCCGCAACCGGAATTTCAAAACAACGCTGCCGCAGCAGGCCTGATAATACTGGCGATGACTTTGGCAATGAATGGCTTGGCAATTTATCTCCGCTATATTTTCCGCAAAAACATCAAATGGTAAAAAAAATCACAACCAACTCTTCGTCTTCAACTACCGTTAAGGCAAAAGCTGAAGTCAGAAACCTGAATTTTTTCTACGGTTCAACTCAGGCACTGAAAAATATCAACCTAGTTGTTGATGATAAAAAAGTGACCGCGCTAATTGGCCCGTCTGGCTGTGGCAAAACTACGCTGCTGCGGTGTTTTAATAGGATGCACGACCTCTATCCCGGCAATCGTTACGAAGGGGAAATCTTGCTGGACTCCGATGAGATTAATATCCTCAGCCGCAAGGTAGATCCCATCGAAGTTCGGATGCGGATTAGCATGGTATTTCAAAAGCCAAATCCTTTTCCCAAGTCAATCTATGAAAATGTAGTTTATGGGTTGCGAGTGCGGGGTCAAACGAAGCGCAGCGTCATGGATGAAAAAGTCGAAAAAGCTCTGCAGGGCGCGGCTTTGTGGAATGAAGTAAAAGACAGATTAAATGATTTGGCGTTTAATCTTTCGGGAGGTCAACAGCAGCGGTTGTGCATTGCTAGAGCTCTCGCAACCGAACCTGAGATAATTTTATTTGACGAACCAACTTCTGCCCTAGACCCGATCGCAACTTCCAGCATCGAAGCTTTAATTGCCGAATTGAAGGAACAAGTGACAATTCTAATTGTTACTCACAATATGCAGCAAGCCGCACGGGTTTCTGACTATACAGCTTTCATGTATTTAGGTGAAATGGTCGAGTTTAATCAAACTAAGACTATTTTTAACAGTCCTGCCAAGCAGCAAACGCAAGAATATGTAGAAGGTCGATTTGGATAATCAATGACTCAATTAAGGTGCGTTACAACTAGATATAACGCACCCTAATTTTTCAACTAATTACACTATCTATGCGGCTGTAAGTGCCCACATAATCAGAGGTCGTTTTATGTTGAGGACTCAGGAATATAGAAGGAGCTGAAGCATACTCTACAAGTTCGCCCACTCGCCTTCCTTCTTGAATCTTGATATTGAAAAAGGCAACAAGATCAGCAACTCTTGAAGCCTGCTGTAAATTGTGCGTGACTATAACAATTGTGTAATGCTTCTTCAGCCTGTTAATCAATTCTTCTATGCGTAAAGTTGAAATTGGATCGAGCGCTGAACAAGGTTCATCCATCAAAATTACCTCTGGTTGAAGTGCTAAGGCTCTAGCAATGCAAAGTCGCTGCTGCTGGCCCCCTGATAAAGTCATAGCATTTTTATTAAGCCGGTCTTTTACTTCATCCCACAGCGCTGCTTGACGGAGAGAATCTTCGACAAGCTCGTCAATATTTCCCCGATAGCCGTTGACGCGAAGTCCCAAAGCAATGTTCTCGTAAATCGATTTGGGGAATGGATTGGGTTTTTGAAATACCATACCGATGCGGCGGCGAATCTCTATGAGATTGAACTCTGTGATGTCTCGATCGTAAAAAGTAATTTTTCCGGTTATTTTAGCGCCTTTAACTAAGTCGTTGATGCGGTTAAAACAGCGCAGCAGAGTCGTTTTTCCGCAGCTAGAAGGGCCGATAAATCCTGTAACTTGATTTTTGTAAATTTCCATATTGATTCCTTGTATGGCTAAAGTGTCATTGTAGGATACGGATAGTTGCTGGACGCGCAAAATAGCTTCTAGGGGTGTTGGCAATTCAAAATCTGTTTGCATAGGTACAAAGAAACTGGGTATTGGCGATTGGGAATTGCAGATAGGGGGGTGTAAGGAAGAAGCAATAATTTATCCATTACAATCCTAATCCTGGATTTTTAGGTTTACAGGTGCGGAATTTTATTGCTACTTGGGTGAGGCTTGCTAATTGCTATTTGATGCTTTAAGCTTTTTTTTTGCTACAGCTATCTCGCAATATTATAGCCGAAATATTCATCACAAATAGAATGCCAATTAGCAAGATAATTGCTGCTGCTGCATTTTGTTGGAAATCGGCTTGACTTCGAGAAACCCAGTTAAATATTTGAACTGGTAGAGCGGTAAAAGGACTGCGTAACCCCTCCAGAGATAAAGCAGGCGTAAAGGTAATAAAAGCCGATGCACCTACCGCAATTAGCGGGGCAGTTTCGCCAATTGCGCGGGAGAGGGATAAAGAAATTCCCGTTAAAATACCGGGCATTGCAGATGGCAGGACTAGATGCCACAAAACCTGCCACCGAGTCATTCCTGTAGCGGTGCCTCCTTCGCGCAAGCTATGGGAAACGGCGCGCAGTGCTGAACGAGTAGCTATAATTATTGTGGGTAAAGCGATTACTGATAGAGTGAGGGACGCAGAAAGTAAACTGTACTTGCCAGTCACAAATCCTAATCCGTGAACAAATACTCCCAGCCCTAGCAAGCCATAAATAATAGAGGGCATTGCTGCTAAATTTGCAATGTTAATTTCGAGGAATTCGCTAAATAGATTATTGGGGACGTATTCTTCGAGATAAATGGCTGCTCCTACTCCAATGGGAGTAGCGAAAATTGCAGTTAATCCCAGCAACCAAAAAGTTCCCGCTAAGGCTACGTAAATTCCTGCTTCTTCGGGGTTCCTGGAAGCAAATGACGTGATAAATTGCCAGTTAAGGCGCGAGAGACCATCTTGAGACACATCAAATAATAAAAGCCCTAGAACGGTTATTAAAACCAAAGGTGGAATAACGGTGAGAATTATGAATATTCGATCTAGGAAGTGACGTTTGGTGAAATCAGGCTGAAAAATGTGAGGAATCTTTGGTATTTTTTGAGGGGAGTATTGAGCGATATCTGACCGAGAATTAATAGCTAAATGTTCTTGATTTACCTCCGGGCTGCCAATTGGGACTTCTAACATTAAATCGCGGTGACGCCGGACAAGCAAGTGACTCAGTGTGTTGAGGATCGAGGTCATCAAAAATATGACCGTCCCTACTGTGAAAATAGTGTGAAATTCTAGAGAATTTATAGGTACATCACCCAAACTTACTTGAATGATAAAAGCAGTCATTGTCGATACTGCTTCTAGCGGATTCAGAGCAAAGTGGGGATTTTGTCCGGCTGCAATGGAGGCGATTAGGGTTTCTCCCAAACAGCGAGAAGCTGCTAATGTAAAGGAGGCAATGATGCCGGGAAATGCGACTGGTAAAATTATTTTAGTGATAATTTCTGGTTTGGTAAAACCTAAAGCATAAGCTGCTTCCTGTAATCGTTTTGGGACATTTTGAATAGCGTCTTCACTCATAGAAGATACAATAGGTGCAATCATTATGCCAGTGACTAAACCTGCGCTTAAAGGGCTAAACCCGGCTAGATTGGGGATAAGTTTTTGCAGCAGCGGGGTGACAAATAACAGAGCAAAATAGCCATAGACTACAGTGGGGATGCCCGATAGAGTTTCTATAAAGGGTTTGAGCAGATAACGCACTCTATGGGGAGCGTATTCGCTGAGGTAGATGGCAGTGAGGAAGCCAATAGGCACGGCAACAGTCATGGCGATCGCCGTTGTCAACAATGTGCCGCTGGCAAGTACCATAATGCCAAAGGTTTTATTAGGAAACAGCGGCGTCCACTGCGTATCTGTCAAAAATCTCCACAAAGGTACTTCTTGGAAGAAAATAGCTGTTTCATAAATCAGGACTGTAATAATTCCTAGGGTGATGAATGCGGGAATACACCCAAGTATTCCCAATAGAGCGTGTAAAGCATACTCTTTCCACATAGCTGAGGTTAAATTGCGCTGCCAAAGCTTAGACTCAGGGGGTGGCAGATGCGAAGGGGCAGTTTTCATTTAAACCTGGGCTTTTGATTGTTGGCGATCGAGAGTGTCTTGATAGTTTAAAAATAATTAATTTTTCGTGCTAGTTAGTGAGGGATTAATTATTATTCAGTAATTGAGTCGCTGCAAACTGACTCAAAAAATTAGCTTTAAAAACTAATAACTAATGATTGCTAGTAGATGGTTATTTAAAATAACTGATGTTCTCTGATAATTTATCACAATAGCTAATCAAAAAGGGTTAAGAATAGGTAAGCAATTCGATAACTGAGGATTAAAGCCTCGGACTGGTTGAAAGAAAAGTGGGCCGCCCGATTAAAACCTGAGAGGCGAAAAGTTGTCTATTTGACCGAAAGCATCCAGGATACAAGCCCCCGAATTTATCTGTGGGGTCAATGCTTCAATTCTTTAATCTCAAATCTAAAATCTAAAATCGATTGACCTCAATCTTGAATACGATCGCCAGGGAGTACATGAGCCTAGTCGAAGAGCGAGCGTTACCTAAGCACCTTGGCGACTGCTATAGCTTGTAAGGTACGTCCAAGCGCACCTTACCCTCACAATTTATGACTTTTGAGTCATATATTTAATCCGTAACTTTGGCGATCGCCACTTGATGCTCCTTACCCTTTTTCTGAACTTTGAATTTTTGGCATGACTGCAAAAAATCGTGAAAATTGCTCCCCAAATGCAGCGATTGCAGCTTTTTAGTAATTGGTTGACCGTATTGCTTGTGAAATTCGGTCGCTACCTGGTTAATGCCAATGTAATTGCCGGGAGATTTAGCAGTTAATGCCTGTACAATATTTGCTATAGATGCTTCCAGGGCGGCTGAGGACTGTGTTTTTGAAGATGCTGCTGCTTTGGGAGCGATCGCCACTTGATGTTCGTTACCGAGCAATTCCATTTTGAAAACAGACGGACGCGATTTAAAAAAATTAATTAGACTAGAATCAGGCAAAAAATTTTTCACAATTAAATCGGCATGACACTGATATTTAGTATAAAATTGTTTCTTGATTGTTGTGACGGGAATAGCATTTTGTTTTAAATCAACTATCGCTTTCGCAATCATTGCTACAAGTATCTTTTCTAAAGCATCCAGCGAATGAATCCCAATTGAATTGACTGACTTGGTTTCGGGAACTTTTTGGGATTCAATATCTAGATCCACGACAAGAGGAGTTATACACTCTTTAGTCCCAGAAGAAATTTTGTCTTCTGCTGACTCCGACAGTGCAGCAGGGGAAGTTGTAGAAGGGAAAACAATAGTGTGGCGCTCTTGAAAAAGCTCAGCCACACTAGAAAAACGAGCGATCCGCTCATCAATAGATTTGTGTTCAGCCTTCAACAACTCTGCAACTTGATTAGCCAATTCTGCAAAACTAGGGATTTCCTCTTCCCTTTCGCAAGAATAGTGCTTGCTCTCACCATTCTGACAGTTTTCTACAGACAAAACTGAATTTTGCCGACGCACCCGAAACACAGTCACTCCCTGATTTTGCAACTGATTGCAAAGATGATTTAACAAACCATCCGAAGAACAGACAAAAACTTGTTTTACATCCCGATATCGATATAAAATAGCCGCGCCAAAAGCAATCATTTTACCGTCAGCACTATTAGCACCGCCCGGAACGTGAATCAGTTCGTAACCGCGATCGTAAAGTTCAGCATCCAACTTGCCGATACTCGGATTTTTCCAGTTAGCAAAAGCAATTTTAACTTGCAGGGGATAGTCGCACAAATCGGCTAAGAATTGTTCTGTATTAACCTTAAGTTTCAGATTTTCGGCATCTAACAGCAAAATCGCAATCCCGCCGGACTCTGTGGTGGTTGCAGACTCGATTCCTTGCAGGATAACTTCGCTTAACCGTGTTTCCGTGCATTTGCGACTTAAAGACGGCGGACTGGGCGGGTCAAAAAAATGTTTGCGGCAAGCTTTGCAAAGATACCGCTGGTGCCCGTTGGGACGGCCGTTTTTACGAACTTCGTCAGATTCGCATCTTGGACATTTCATGTAACCCATTATGCAGCCTAGGATCGCGAATTAAATAACTTACAATTTTAATTGTTATTGTGGGATGGGCCTAAGAGCCCGTCCAAAAAGGACGGGCTCTTAGGCCCATCCCACTTTCAAGAGTGGAAGTTATTTAATTCTCATTCCCTACTCCCGAACCGAACAAGGCATCACCTATCTTCTTCTTTCTCTTCCTACCCTACCCTTCGGGAACCCCTGCGGGGAACGGGAACGGCTTCGCCGAACGTGCCCTTGGCGTCTTCGCGGTTCGTTAAATAGATATTCTTTGACGGGTTCAAGAGTAACTTGTGGCAGTCGATCAGCTCATAATAACAAAAGAACGTTAACAATTCTTAAAAAAAATGGCTAGAGACTTGCGGGGATTCCTAAAACTACTCGAAGAACGGGGACAACTGCGCCGGATTAGCGCCTTAGTCGATTCCGACCTCGAAATTGCCGAAATTTCCAACCAAATGCTGCAAAAAGGCGGCCCTGGACTGCTGTTTGAAAACGTCAAAGGGGCCGAATTCCCCGTCGCAATCAACCTGTTGGGTACGGAAGAGCGCGTTTGCTGGGCGATGAACATGGAAAAGCCGATCGAATTAGAAGAACTCGGCAAAAAATTAGGAATGCTACAACAGCCAAAACCGCCGAAAAAGATTTCCCAAGCGATAGAATTCGGTAAAGTGCTGTTCGACGTAGTGAAGGCCAAACCGGGGCGCGACTTTTTCCCAGCTTGTCAGCAAGTGGTACTGGAGGGAGAAGGGCTGGATTTGAACAAAATCCCGATGATTCGCCCCTATCCGGGAGATGCGGGCAAAATTATCACCCTCGGTTTAGTAATTACCAAAGATTGCGAAACGGGCACGCCGAATGTGGGGGTTTATCGGTTGCAGTTGCAGTCAAAAAACACGATGACTGTACACTGGTTATCGGTGCGGGGCGGGGCGCGACACTTGCGGAAAGCGGCGCAGGCTGGTAAAAAGTTGGAAGTTGCGATCGCCCTGGGAGTCGATCCCCTGATTATTCTCGCCGCAGCAACCCCAATTCCTGTAGATTTATCGGAATGGTTATTTGCCGGACTTTACGGCGGTTCCGGCGTGCAATTGGCGAAGTGCAAAACAGTAGATTTGGAAGTACCGGCGGACTCGGAAATCGTGTTAGAAGGAACGATTACGCCGGGGGAAGTTCTGCCCGACGGGCCCTTCGGGGATCACATGGGTTATTACGGCGGCGTGGAGGATTCGCCGTTGGTGCGGTTCCACTGCATGACGCACCGCAAAGACCCGATTTATCTGACCACATTTAGCGGGCGGCCGCCGAAAGAAGAAGCAATGATGGCGATCGCGCTTAACCGTATTTATACCCCTATTTTGCGGCAGCAAGTATCGGAAATTGTCGATTTCTTCTTACCGATGGAAGCCCTGAGTTATAAAGCGGCAATTATCTCGATCGATAAAGCATATCCCGGTCAAGCGCGCAGGGCTGCTTTAGCATTTTGGAGTGCTTTACCGCAGTTTACTTACACTAAGTTTGTGATTGTTGTCGATAAAAGTATCAACATTCGCGACCCGCGTCAAGTAGTTTGGGCAATTAGTTCTAAAGTCGATCCTGTTCGGGATGTATTTATTCTGCCGAATACGCCTTTTGATACGTTAGATTTTGCCAGTGAAAAGATTGGTTTGGGAGGCAGAATGGGGATTGATGCTACTACGAAGATGCCGCCGGAAACCGATCACGAATGGGGGGAAGTTTTGGAGTCCGATCCTGATGTGGCTGCGATGGTAGAAAGGCGTTGGGCTGAGTATGGTTTGGCCGATTTGAATTTGGGAGAAGTCGATCCGAATTTGTTTGGATATGAGATGAAGTAGGGAAGGAATCGTAAAGGCGCAGAGGAGAAGGGGAGAGCGATAATTTCTCCCTTTTTTTCGTAATTTTGATAAACTTAGAGTAACGTTCAGTCACTTCTGAGATTTTCAGTATGTTGGAATGGTTGCTCAGGCTTAAAAATGCAAAATGAAAAATTAAAGATGGAGGATAGACCATGACATCACAACTTCAACAAGCCATAAATCTGGCTCAGTCACTTTCCTTCATAGAGCAGCTTGAACTCCTAAAAACACTATCCACAATCATTCAACAAACCCATTCTCTAGAAAAAAAAATCACGCCCGAAGCAGACACAGATTTTTCAGGAGAAAGCTTTCGCACATCCTGGCGCCAAGCTGTAACCGGACAAACTCTACCCCTTTCTGAACTTTGGGAGGGCATCGAACAAATATCTTGCATTTGTTGCGACATTCCGGCAGGGGTTTAAACCCCTGCCTCAAAACGAAAGTCCACGCTTTGTGGACTGAAGAAATGATTGATTCAAAATTTAAAAAAAAGGATTGAAGCGGAGAGCGATCGCTTTTTCAGTCGTCTTTAGACGACTTGAGCTTTGAGGCGGGGGTTTCAACCCCCGACGGACTGTTGCAAGAAGTGCAAAAACTAAATCACAAATCAGTTTACCGTTCCAAAACCTCAACCAAATCTTCCACCATCAAATCGAAGACAGCAGCAAGTTTCTGCAAAGCCGTGTAGTCCACCGTTGCCATTTTGGGAGCTTGGGCGTATTTTTTAACCGTGCTGTAGGGAATGCCCGTTCTCTCGGAAACTTCTTTCAGCGTCCAACCCTTTTCCTCAGCTAGTTCTCGAACTCGCAACCGTATTAGCCCCATCTTCCCGCTGACAAATCAGTTTACTGTTCCAAAATCTCGACTAAATCTTCGATCGCAATATCGAAGGCACGGGCCATCTTGTCCAAAGCCGTGTAGTCAACAGTTGCCATACCTGGAGAACTGGCATAGGTGGCGATCGTGGTATATGGAATACCTGTTCTTTTGGATACTTCTGTCAGATTCCAACCCTTCTCTTGAGCAAATTCTCGAACTCGCAGCCTAATTCGTCCCCTATTCCCAACGATTAATCAGCCTACTCTTCCAAAATCTCAACTAAATCTTCGATCGCAATATCAAACACGCGAGCCATTCTGTTTAAAGCTGTGTAATCTACCGTTGCCAGCTTGGGAGAATGGGCATAGCTTCTAACCGTACTGTAAGGAATGCCCGATCGCTCAGAAACTTCTTTAAGCGTCCAACCCTTCTCTTCAGCTAGTTCTCGAACCCGCAACCGAATTAGACCCATCTTGCACTTGACAGTCGATACGAACGTATCATAAGATTAATATTATCAAATTAGCGATCGCCCTCCGACCTGAGAAATCAAGGGCGAACGCCTTTCCTTTACCACCCACAAAAGTGGGCAGAACACATCTATGATACCAAAACAATCGACATATCGCGATCGACTTCAACCGGGAGTGCATAATTCGCCACCTCCCCAACTGTCAGCGCTTAACAGTCGCCCGTTTCAGCCGTCGCCCCGATGCCGAATCTTACCTAAATGCACTGCGCCGCTTAATGCCCGCAGTCCCGCATACAATTGTTTTCGTGAATGCGCTGTCTGTCTTAGATGAATCCCCATTTGAGTTTTTTGCTTTTTCGAGTTTTAGTTCTTCGGTTAGTTCTTTAACTTTGAGCTTGTACCGATCGCGTTGAGCTTCTACATTTTTAATTTCTTGTGACAGATATTTTTTAGTGTCTGCAAGCTTTCGGCTTAGTATTCTGTTGGTGTTTTGCAGGTTTTTGATGCTATCGCGTTTCTTTTTTTCCTTTTCAGTTTCTGACATGGTTATAATATTGATGCAAGGATTTGGCGATGGCCTAGTTTAGGCTCTGTTATGTATGATGCGAGACCTCGAAATACAGTGGCTTAAGCTCCCCTCAAGTTTGATTCTTGAGCCTTGTTCTACAGAATGGTTTGCAGTGCCGCTAGTCCTGCCAGATGGATTGGGTAGAAGTAGTAAAAAAATCTTTTCTCTACTGCCGTTGGTTTTTGGTCTTTGGTTGGGTCGTGGTAAGCTAATATCAGTGGTGTCAAGATTGCAAATATTTGAAGCAAGTAACCTGATGTTATTGCGTACACTCCATTTACCAGACACCAAGCAATCCACCACATTCGATCGCCTTTGCTTTTTAAGTTAATCATCAGCAGCGGACACGCGACTGTGTACCACCCGTAACTTACTCCCCACAATTGAGCTGCTGTTAACCCTAGTATTGTTATTATGAGTTTTCTATTTGTTTGAGCTTTGTGAATTTGTGTAAATGTTATTACAACCAGTGCAAAGCTAATTAATATATTAAACTCTAGCCTATTGAACAATATGATGTATGGAATTTGACTGATTATCCCAAACAACAGCAATCTGGTAATTAAAGGTTTAGCGCTTTTTTCTGGCTCTCGCCGCTTCCAGTTTTGAGCCAGTACCCATGCAAACAGCGGAAAGCTTAAGCGGCCGATAACACGCATTGGCTCTATTTCTACTAAAAATCCTACATGATCGATTACCATTAAAATTGTTGCCAGCCACTTGATTTGATTTTGATTCATGTTGATTGTACTCCGGTTAATTGATTGATAAATTCCGTAATAATTTCTAAACCTTTTTCTGAGACTATATAATTTTTTTTTCCCTGCTTCCATTCAAAGCTTACTAAATTTTGCTCTTTTAGTACGTTCAACCTTTTATAAATTCCGATGCGTGAGGGTGGTTTGTTTAGATTTATTTCACCTATTTTTTTTACGATATTTGACAGAGACAACTTATTTTCCCGAGACAATACTGCCAACACAAATACATCAACTCTACTCATAAGCTTTTTTAACTCATCACTTAGATTTTAGTAAACCCTTTTATTTAAAGCAATGGGTTGCTAAAAAGATAAGTGTCATTACTGTTGTGCTGACTACGTATCCCTCAGAAGATGGATTTATTGATTGGGCAACAAAATGATTGAACTGATTTTAGCGGCTTCGATCGCAAGCACTACGACAATGCCACCACCTCCACCCGTGACTGCTACCCCAAAACCAACTTACACTCCTACTCCTAAACCAACTTACACTCCCGGCCCTAAAGTAAATTCTACTCCTCCGCCTAGTGAATCTTGGTCGGATAAAATGTGGCGGCGCTACAAGGAGAATTCTAAATAATGGCTGTAACTAAAGAGGGCCGCGATTTAATCTCCAGCATTCTCCGAGTTGGAGACACTGGACCCGACACGAATGCTCGTCAAGGAAGAAAGACAACTAATGTTCCGGGCTACCCTGTGATTTTGTGTTGGGCTCGATGGGGTGGTGCTGAATTGAACGCTTCCGGCAATAATAAGGCAATTTTATTTTTGCCGTATCTCCAGACAGGTCAAATGCCACTGACTAAGTACAATGGTGCAACTTCTGTCGAGACTCCGCTTGATATGGTTATGAGTGAAGTTGATAATCCTTATAATTGCAAAGTTGGCGTTACTCCTTCACTTAATATCAGCAAGTTGATTGAGGGAGAGTATTACAGTTTTGTTTTAGCACTTAAACCCGCTGCGGTTGGGAATGGTAACAATCCAACTCCTTATTGGGATGGCTGGATCAAGGCAGTTGGTGCTGCTCCTAGTGATGTCTTTAAGGATTATTTTGCATTGTTTAATATCACGAAAACTCAATGGTCTAAGGCAAAAGTCTCTCGTGACGGCGAGGATGAGGAGGAAGTAGATGATACTCCTGACCACGTACAGCAATGATGATTTGATATCACTTATCGTTAGCTTTCTTTGGTCTAATCTTTTCATTTTACTAACTCAATTTTTCTGCCTTGCGTTGATTCTTCGGATAGTTCGACTGTTTATTGATTGAGGTGCTAATGAATGTCTATCGACTTAATGGTTGTCATTCTTGCCGTTTGGCCGCACTTTCTATTATTCTCGGTTGTGGTTTTTGGGTTTTGGGCGATACTTTCAGCTTTGCAGTAGCAGGCGATCGGATTACTGGAGCTCAAGCAGTGGAGAGAATATCGACTGTTTTGGGTTCCCCTGAACAATTTGCCGAAAATATGCGGTTGTCAACTCAAGATTTTATCGCCGACCACTTTGGCAGTATGGCGATTGCCTGTGCTTTTGGCATAGCTATAAGAATGAGGTCTTAACTATGTGGACCGCTGCCTTTCTTTCGGTTTACTTGATGGCTGCTCCCAGCATTGCAGGCAGTGCTGCTGAGGCGATGAATTTCATCAAAGAAGATATTAAGCCTGTGATCGAGTTTTCCATGGATTGGGCAATGAAAGCTGCTTTAGCTGCTACCTCTACCCATGCGTTTATTGTGTTAGCTAAGAGGTTTATTGATTGATGAAAGATTTTTTTCAAAATCTTTATTCTCAGGCTGAGCGTTACATGGCTTTACCTGACAAAATTATCGATACTCGTGCTGTTTTTTTAGCTCAACTTGCTATGTGTGCGTTTTTATATGCTGCCATAGTCGTAGCTCAAATGACGATTGTAAATCGTTGTATTGTCCCCATTCCTTCCTCGTTTGTTAAATGAAAGATTTTATTGATTCAGTAGTTGATGCTGCTGCGAGATACCGTTTCAGGGTTGCGGTATTGGTGCTTAGCCCCTGGTTTTCTCAATTCATTAGTCCTTTTAGTTAGTGGGTGACAAACATGGTTCAAGTTCAAGATCGAGTGCAAGATGAGGTTGCAGATGATATTTTTTCATCTATTGACCCTGAGCAACTTCGCAAACTCAATGAGCTTTTTTGGAAAGTTGAGCATAGTAAATCAGCTCAATCTGTTGCTGCTTCTGGTGCTGCTTTAGCTGCTGGTGGGGCTATTCTTGGCGCTGGCGGTGCTTTTGCTACTGCCACTGCTGGTGCTGGTGGTGATGCTGCGGAAGCTGCTGCGGCTTCAATTGCTGCCGGAGTTACGAATGCCATCAATATGATTAAAGCTATTGATGGCATTGGGCTAGCAGCTTTTGGCGTCGCGCTGGCTCCGATGGGTTTCATGGTTACGCTTCGCGTTCTCAACATGGTTTTAAGCCGCGTTTAGATTTTAGATTTCGGATTGTAACTATTTAGCTAAGGCGATCGCGAGTGCTTGGCGATCGCTTTTTAATTTAAAGGAGGTATCTTGCCTTTCACTGCTATTTATGGTCTTCCTGGTCGTGGTAAAAGTTTGCTTATGTTACAGCATGGTTTACGGATTGCTGAAAAATACAAACTAAGACTTGTTACAAATTTTAATCTTGACCCGCTTTGTCTTGCTTATTACTGCAAAATTAATAATTTAAAATGGCTTTGGCAAAATATACCCAAAGGTATTATTTATTATGTATCGAGCAATAAAAACTTTGCTCAGTTTTTACAAATTCGCAGGGCTGTAATTCTTTTGGATGAAATGGGTTTATACGCTCCATCTGCTCAGTCCTGGACTTTACCTCCTGAAGCATTTAATGCGGTAGCTAATAATCGTAAAATGTGCCAGCATATAGTTTACGCAGCTCAATACCCTACACAGGTGCATTCTTCGCTTCATCAAATCTGTTCAGAAATCTTATATGCTGAAGGAACTACTATTTGGAGTGAAGAACTAGGCAATGAGCGCTTACTTTTTAAGGATTGTCATTTGTTTATGCCTAGTGAATTCGAGGTATGGTTTAGGGACCCAAAAGTTCGTAAGAATCCTATTAAGGTTTGGGTGTTGGCTACCAGGCATTGGAAAGGAATTATCAGCGCTTTGGATGCTCACACTTTTAGAATTTATGATAGTTTTGGACTTCTTGAGAAGCAAGATGATAAAGTATTGCTTGATAAGAGCTTTGGCTATCAACCTTATGTAATTGATTCAGCTTGTTCGGTTGAGTTGTCTGCCCAAGACCTTCTTGACGAAGGGCATACTTTTGATGAGATTGAAGATAAGTTAGACCAATACTATAAAGCTGATAGATTCAAGAAAAAGCGTATTTATGAAGCTAGCAACAATTATCCTTTTGTGGCTTGGAAATTAGAGGGTCAGATTCCTTTTCCAGGGCCTCATATTTTCCAGAAAAATCTAATTCCTTTGTGGAATATGTTGCCGGCGGCTAGTTATCCTGGCTTAAAAAAACTTGATTTACGAATTACTAGGGAGTGTTTAATTTGGGATAAACTAGATAAGCAAGCTAAAGATGGTTATAAAATAATGTGGAGGGTGTTTATTGGGTTAATTTTATGGTTTATTACTTTATTAATAATTGACATATTTCTACCCAGAAACCCTTTGATAGCGTTGATTTCTCTTATGGGCTCGTTTTATTTACCCGTTCAAATGTTTAAGTAATATGGAATATTTAGCTCGAAACATTAGAATTGATTGGTTGAGATTTCAGGTGTCTAGTTATCATCCTAGTATGCTCCGACAAATTCAGCGGACTTTAGGATTACCATTTGAGCGTAAGCAGCAACAATTGCAGGATGCTCGTGATACTAATATTCTTGCTTTAAATAAAGTTTGGCATGAAGTTCATGAATTTCAAGGTAGTTTGATAGGTACTCGTTATCCTTCCGCTGGAACTCATGAACTTTATAAGCATTTTGTTGACCTTAATGGTTCTACGCTTGCCGGTGTTACTTTTGATAAGATTGCAGCTCTTTTAGCGTTTTGTCAGTTTGAGGAGGAATTTGTCGCCAATAGAATTGATATTGCGCTTGATTTTCCTGTTCAAACTCCCCGATTGTCGCGTCGTTACTGGGAGGTTTTTTTGGCTGATAATTTGCTTGTTGGTTATCGCGCTGTTAAACGCATTTCAAATTCTGGTAATAACCGACCTGGGACTACAGTTTATCTAGGTTCCCGCGAGTCAGAGCGATTTGTGAGGATTTACGATAAAAATATTGATGGTATAGATTACGATCGCCTTGAGATTGAATTTAAGCGTACCCGCGCTGAGTGGATTATGCAGGAGATGGTTTCTTGTCCCGTTGACGAATTGCCTAAATTTTTAAACGGTGTGGTTTGCGGTCAAATTAACTTTTCTCGACAGCGCGAGGATATAGAATTTTTTAAAGATTATAAATACGGGTCTATATCTGTTCCCGCTCCGTCGCTTCACTTGGATATTGAGCGGTCGATCGCTTTTATTGAGAAGCACTGCGCTACTTTGGCGATGGTTGAGGAGTTTATGGGTTCAGAGCGCTTCGACAAATTTATGCGATCTATGTTGGCGGCTGGTAAACTTCGGATGAAGCCCCGTCACCGCACTATTTTAGAGAATGCTAAGTTTTTGGGTGTTACTGCCTTTGGAGTTTTTCTGATGTTAGTTCAGACTCCTGGTGCGATCGCTGGTGGGTTGACCTGTCCTGTGCCGGTGCCGCTTTCCTTTCAGATGACTCAGAAATTTCCCATTGATATCGTTCAACCAAATGCTGCTGAGCAAGCATATTTTGACAATATTGGTGACGGCTGCTTTCAAATTAATGCTGGTTTAGAGTTTGAGCGTATTTGTCTCCCTGGCATGATCGTAAACGCACTCAAGCCTTTTGTAATCATGGGTTTGGGCATAAAGTTTATATTTAGTGATTGACTTGACTATGCTTTTACCTTTTTTGATTGCTACTTCTACCCCTGCGCTGCCACCTACTTACACTTGGTGTGTATATCAAGTTATCCAAGTTAATACTAGCGAGATGATTTCTGCCGCTTACGGCATGGGAGACGTTCCTGTTGGCACAAATTTAGAAGGGCTTTGTCATTCCTTTTATACTCGTGATATTCGTGCTGAGGATAAGCCCCTGGAGCTTGTGAGTTCTACTGGAAGTCAAACTACATCTAACCCTGATAATTTTTGGATTGCCAATACTTGGAGGCGCCCTTTAACCGCTGCGGAGTTGGAGCAGTATGATTGTTTGCTTAATAAAAGTGCTGGTTTGGCTTTATCTAATAAGGTATTGGATTTAATGCCAACTTCTCCCGATTCGATTCGTATACCTGCTTTAATGATTGCTGCAATAGATTCCGTTAATTCCCCAATTATGCGTTATGCTGCTGTTGTTTTGTATAGCACTGGATTACCTGTTATGCTAATAGCAGGATTGGTTAAGGCTTGGCGTTTAGTGAAGAAATAGATGCTTTTAAGATATGCAAAATTAGCTGGAGGTTTGCGGCTGTTAATAGCAACTGCTGCACCGCTTGCCGTTTCTACAGTATCGGTTATAAGTGTTAGGTCTGCTGCTTATTTAATAGGATTTGGTTTGAGTAGCATCCTTTCGATTTGGTTGCCAGTTGTGCTGTCTTTGGTGACTTTAACTGGCGCTTTTGGAGGGAGTACAGATACTACTATTTGTGATGCTTATAGAGCGCAAATACCTGTATCTACTGATAGTTTTGAATATTTTGATCCAGACAGTGGCTGCGGCTCTGTATATCCCCCTTGCCCTCCTGGCAAAAAAGTATGGTTGCAGGTTTTATGGGCAAGTCCTCGCGGTAATGCTAGTGATGCTAAAGGTTGTTTTATCGTTGCTTACAGTCAGGATTCTAATATATTGCCTCCTGTAATCGAATATAATCCTTATCTTCCCGTGGCTTTTGTTACTAATCAAGCTCTTCCTTATGCTGAAATTAAGGGTAATCGTTTGGCGGGTGCTAATACTGAGATTTGGAAAGATTTAGATTCAGTCAATGGCTGGGATAAAGGCTATTGGCAAGCTGAGTTTGTCCATCCTGAGTGTCGAGGCTGGCGTCCTGGTTGGTCGTTCAAGGTAAAATAAATGATTTTTAAAAAGTTAATTTTTTCTGCTTTTATAACAGGTATTATTTTTAATGTTTGTACTCTAGTTTTGGCAATTGTCTATATAATTGCAGTTGAAAATTATTTTAAACCTTTTGATTTCAAACATTCTATTAAATTAGGCACAATTTTAAGTGCTTCTAATATGTTTGACTTCAAAAATTTAAAAGATAAGCGAACTATTCCCCGATGGCAAGCAATAGAATCTAAGTTTGATTTTTTTATTCCTGATGTGGCTTTAAGGTCTGATGAACGCGGTCAAAAGTCTCCGAGGGTTGATGATTGGTGTCGCCGTCGTGCCAATCGCTGTTGGGCTCACCGCGTCGCCTACGATGATTCCCGCAAAAAAGATTATCGTATTTATACAGTTGATGATTGGTTTTTTAAGAATAGTCGTTTTCTCAATACTTCTCATGATGCACAAGTGCGCCTGCTTGATGTATTTTTGGCGGGACTTCCTGGTAATGCTGAGGTTGTATTGAATGAGCCTCTTGCTTTGTTTCAAAGCAACCCTAAAAATTTTCAACTTTTTAAGGATTGGGTAATCATTCTTAGGCGCAAGCATCCCTCCTTAAAATTCAAGCTCGGTTTGCAGTTGCATTTTCAGTGGCTAGATACTCAATTTTTGCGCTTGAGCGATGGGGTGTTATTTTCTCAGTTTGCTGATTTTTCTAAAAATTACGATATTCCTTGGGGAATTTTAGAATTTTCTATTTACGATCGCGTTTGGCGGCGCCGGCTTCAAAATACTTATGTGGCTGGTCGCCGCACTGATGGGTTAACTTCTTCTTTCGAGTCGCTTGTTCCCGATCGCCTCCGCCGTGCCATCGTCCTTCATCAGGCTTATATTATCCATCGTGATGTCGTGCGATCGGGTGCCAGCTTTATTGTTGAGTGGGGAAATTTTCCTACAATCTGGTTTTCTGGGGAGATTGATCAGGATTATCGATCGACTTTTGCGCTCTTTGACTGGGATGGTCGGCCGCTTCCTATGTGGTGGGCTGTTGCTCGGGGGATGGATGACGGGAAGAAGTAAATTTTTGATAGATTAATCCTGTTGCAACTGCTATTTGAGATACTAAAAACAGTGTTGCAATTCCCATATTTTTGTATCCTCCAATTTTTAAAGGATAAAGCAATAATTCTATGTAAAAAAATCGGGGTTGTATTTTACGTCCTGGTTTTTGCAGATTTTGGAACGAATAAGCTCCCCTACCGTAATTAAATTGTTGCTGGCAAAACGTATAAAAATTTAGTTCGTGCCAGTGATGAATTATTGCGTTTTTTTCGTATACGATATTGTACCCGTGCTTTATCCATCGCTGACAAAATTCTCTGTCTTCTGCTGCTGCTAGTGGGAATTGCTCGTTAAATCCTCCGATTTGTTTAAATTTGTTTGCACTGATAGCAAAATTATTAGATGTTATAAACTTACTATATTCAGCTATTTCGTTGTAATAGTTGTATAAGTAATCAATCAACATTTGGCTGGCAGTTGAGTATATATTATCGATGCCGTTTAATGTGTGACCTCCGATTAAACAGTTTGGTTTTTCTGTTAGATGCTTTTCTAAATTTTTTAGCCATTGTCTATCGGCAGTACAGTCATCATCCGTAAATGCTAGAAAGATTCCCTTTGCTGTTTCTGCACCTTTGTTTCTCGCTTTTGCTGGCCCTACTCCTCCAGACTTTATTAATGTAATATTTAATTTGTCTTGATAGTGCATAATTGTTCTATCAGCTCGTTCGTTTCCGTCATCCACTATGATAATTTCAAAGTTGTCTTTTGGATAGTTTACAGCGGTAAATAAGTGTAGACAGCGCCATAAATCATTTAAACGGTTGTAGGTGGGGATAATTATCGAAAATATAGGTTTACGCATTGGTTTTGTGCTAAAATGTAATTATTCTATTTTACAATATTTGAGTCGCTATGGATATTGAACAAAGATTAGAAGATTTGGAAAATTCTGTTTCTTACCTTTTAACCGAAGTAGAAGGTAAGCCAAAATTAATTAAGTTGATTGATGCTTTGCAAAAAGATAATGCGGAATTTCATGTACGGTGTGATAAATTAATTCGTGAGAACGTTGCTTTAAAAGAAAAATTATCACAACAAGAGTCTTTAATAAAGAAGTTGCGGTTAATAGTAGATGATGAAAAAAAATCATTTGTATTAGAGCAGCTAACTTGTATTCTTGATTTGTTAGAAAATGCTGAGTTAGAAATTAATAATTTACTTTATAAATTTCGGATTGATTGATTTAAATTTTTGGAGTTTTTTAATGAAAAAACGAGCTGTGTATAAGCGAAAACTAGCGCGTGTTTTGAAATCTGCATTTCTAGAAATAGATAGTTTTCCTGCTTATACTGCTGATGAGGCTTGTAAACGACTTGTAGAAATATCCTATAAAAAATCCTTAAGTGATAAACCGATTGTAGTGTGAAGAACGTGGGCCGGGGGGGGAGCTGGTTTATGGTTTGCCCCCCCGGCCGCGCCGGTAAAGATTTAGGGCGCCGCAGGCCAACCGGGGGGAGTAATACCCGGTATAACCTAAAGAAGTTGACATAAATTCACTAGAGGTGATAGTATGTCTGATTTAGTTTTATATTTTGTATGAAGAGACAATATTTTATTCGTGTTTTGTTTCAACGGATTGCGCGGCTAAAACGCGAGCGTGATTTTTACCGCTATCAAGCTCGCTGCTTAGCTTGCGCTCTGAAGTTTTACCAGCGCCGCTACTAGCTGCTACTGTAGAGCTTGTTGTAGGGATAGCTATGATGATGGGTTTGACGTTTTAAAATTAACCCAGTGGTCATTGGTTGTCCTTTCGCAGTTCCATTCCAGGTCTGAATGCGCTAGCTATCATTTGAACTCTCCAAGCTGCTTCTCGTCCGATTTTGATGTTTATTTTCGTAAAAACAAAAGTTCCTCGTTGAAACTGACTTTTGTTAGGTTTCGTCCCTGTCAGCTCTTTGATTTTCGAGCTTGGCAGGAATATGATGTGATTGGCGGCATATTCCAACGCTTTGTACTTTGCCAGTGGGTCTTGTTTGGCGGCGAAATGCCGGGCGATCGCTTCGACTAATTGCAGTGTTTCGTTGAAGTTGTCTAGTTGTCCAGTTGACTTGTCTAGTTGTCCAATCGAATTGTCTAGTTGTCTACTAGACAAAGATTCTACATTCCTTGGAAACTCCCAGATTTTGGCTCCTGGGTTGCTTTTCATGAATTTGTCCAGTTTGTCCAGTTCGTCCAGTGCTTGACTGGATATTTCACCGCGACTGACTGGATTGATTTGCAGCGCCTTCATGCGATCGTACACAGATTGTTTGCTTCCTAGACCGTAGCGATTTTGCAGTTCCGAGATTTTCATTGGTTGATGATTTCTAAGATTTTACTAATTGGTTCTCCGCTCCTTAGAGCTTTGCGGACTGCCGGACATTTGCTTGCCGGACAGTATTTTGCTCGTTGTCGCTTTCCGTCCATCCAGCGGTAACTGCTATAGGGGCCGGTGCATCCGATTTCAGGGCAGTTGATTGAATGCTGCTTTCCATTGCGGCGGATTTTGTAGTGGCTTTCGAGCCAGCCGTTGCCGCTGTATCCCTCGTCGGAGTTGTAGTAATTTTTAGGTTTCCCTACAACAGGCTCGACTATTGATTGCGCTGCGGGGGAAAGTTCCCCTACAACAGGCTCGACTATTGATGGCGTGATTCCAAGTTCCCCTACAACAGACTCGACTATTGGTTGCACTGCGGGGGAGATTTCCCCTACAACAGGCTCGACAGTTAACTTAATTTCCTCTGGATATAAAAAATCCCACTGATTAATGTGGGGATTCCAGAATTTCAGACTGCCGTTGATTGGGTGTACTTGATGGATTCGGAAAACTTCGCCGCGTTTAACCCATGCTGCTACTGCTGGTTTCCGTCGCAATTTCACCCAGTCACCCGCTTTGTACTCGCTCCCGGTCGCGGCGTTTGTGTCAAACAGTGAAAGCTGGCTACTGTTCATGGTTTATTGGGCGATCGTATTCGGGGTTCCATCCCATTTCTAGGATTTTGTAAGTCACTGGATAGTTTTTGAAGATTTCTTGCAGTTGTACTGCCGTACAAATTGCGATTTCTGTAAATTCACTGGTAGCGTTTGGGTGTCTGCTTGCCAGTTGGATGTGTGTAATCATCGCAAATACTGCGATTTCAGGCAGTCTGACTCCTACAGACTGCGATTCTTTGATTTTTTTTAGTTCGGCGGCAAATGCTTTGATGTCTTCTTCTTTGCTGTTGCAGTAGTTCATTTCTGGCAATGCAGTAAGTAAATAAGTGCCGGTCTCTCCCGGCTGTGATTCACCACTTTGTTGCAGACCCTACTACTTTTTTGAGAAGGCCAGGTCAGTCCTTAGCTTTGGTAGGGGTTCCACTCTTTCCCCATTACTGGTGCGTTGTTTGATGCCGGCAGCTCCTCCGATTTTGGAGCCCACGCAGGTTTTCTGGCAGGTGTCGCCAGCTCTTTTTGGATTGCTACTGATTACAGATTCCTGGGCGTATCAGTCAAATCTAGTTCTAGTCATAGTTACAGAGTTTTTTATATTTCTGCATTTGTAGTCTGAGTTAAGGAAAACCTGCCGTTGTCCCACTCGGCGGCTAACAGTTTCAGAGAACCCGGTGGTGCGGGGGATTAATCACAAGGATTTGTTCGCTTGTTTGAGAAAATGAGACAGCAATCAGACCTAGAGGCTCGAATTCAAGGCCTGATAGTTGTTTTTTACTAATTTATTATGTGCCTTCATATTGCCATATGTCAATACGCTGGCATATAATAAAAGGAGATTTCACAGTAATGCCGGTGAGAAATTGTCTGAAGCCAGTTTTAGAGAAAAGACTGCAAATATCTAGGTTGACTCCTTATAGGTTTGGCAAGCTAACTGGTCTGGGTCGTGGTACTTCGGACAAAATTAACGATCCAAATTGGGTTCCTAATGAAAAGACCTTGGAGATAATTTGTAAAACTTTTCGTTTGCAACCAGGGGAATTTCTCTATTGGGTTCCTGAAGATTCGCCTACTGAGTAAGGTTTAGCTTGTTTGTTAAATAGTTTCTGCCAGTATATTGACATATGTCTTTATACTGGCATATAATAGATACAGATGCAATTTGCATACCCTGTAACTTTGGCGCGGGGCTTGTTATCCAAGCCCTTTCTCTCAAACTATGTACACCTACACTGCTACACAGCTAGAACACAAGACTTTTGGTGAGCTCAAAGCGATCGCCCGCGAGCTCAATGTTGTCCCGACAGGCGATCGGCGGTGCCGCCAAGCTTGGATTGATGCGATTGTTGGCGTTGAGCTTCCGCTCCTGGCGTTGATAACTTTCCCCGCTGTCGAAACTGATTCAGTTCAGGAGCCGATGGCACCAGCGGCCAAAACTTCCCCTGGTGTCGAAATTGATGCTACACAGCTAGAACACAAGACCTTTGGTGAGCTCAAGGCGATCGCCCGTCAACTTAATGTTGTCCTGTCGGGTGATTCTCGCAAAAAGCGGACTTGGGAATTGGCGATTGCCGCTCAAGCTCAAATTATGGATATATCGATTGATGCGGCGTGTAATCCGATTCTACGCACCTACTGTCTTGGCGGTCGCAACAGGTTTACTTCAGAAGCTATTGAACAAGCTCTCGACTTGGTTGAACGTCATTGCTATCCCAGTGTTTTTCGTCTTAAAACCACTCCGACTGAGCCGATCGAGAACTCTCCCGGTGCTCAGTTAGCAGCTAAAGTTTTGCCTGGTATTGCTCATTTTCAGAATTTGATTGAATTGGCACTGACTGAAACTTCCCCTGGCGCACAAATCGATCCAGTCCAGGAGCCGATCGACTTGAATACCGGAAAGATTTTTCCGCTTCACGAGCTGATCGACTTGAATACCGGAAAGATTTTTCCGCTTCACGAGGCGATCGAAACTTCCCCCGGTGTCAATTTCGATCCGGCGGAATTCCAACAGACTCACGTGGCAGAAATTGAGAATTATTTCGCAAGCTTTAATGACGAACAACCTCCCAACCGTGGCGACGGGAAAGGACGGATTGAGCCGGAATTGAGCCAAAGTGCGATCGGCTTTTATGGTCCCCCGGTGACTTTTTCCCCTAGATTTCTCGCAACCTACCCGCCCTATTTCGGCGAGGTTCGCTATAAAGCAGAAGCCACCACCGGGCAACTAAATTTATTTGAACCGGAAACAGAGGATGAGCCGCCAGACCCGGACGATTTTGAATCCCTCGATGCGTTCCGAGAGGCGATCGCACTTTGGGATGCCCAACACCCGGAACCGCTAGAAATTTCCCTAGACTCAATGTGCGAGTGGGCACCGTGTCCCGATGCTTGGTATGAGCCGGAACCGTCCGAAGTGCTGGAACATTCACCGACTCCCGAAAGTTCCAGCACTTGCAACTTTTCCATTCCCACATTTGACGCTTGGTGCGATTGCGCTGCGCGACAAACTGACAGTGACGAACCGCCCGACACAGGGATTTTTGCTAAACTGCTGGGGCCTAAACCGCCGAAATTTCCACCAAGGGCGATCGGGCAATTTGATGATATGGCTTCTGCCAGTAGTGGTCATTCAGGGCGATCGCCTCCGGGAGGTGATGCTGTATTTTGATTTTTGTTTCCATCTACCTTGCTATCTTGCTCCTTTGTGCGATCGCTTTTTGGAGGATAAAGGGCGATCGCTTCTTCCGTACCAACTACCAATTACCAACTACTAATTACTGCAATGATTAACGTTAAAATTATCGTTCCGGTTTACAAGCGCGATGAATGGGGTCAATTTGACCGTAAATCTAATATTGAAATTGCTGCTGATGCAGAAACTTTTTCTGAAGCTTATTCTTTTTTAAGAGTCCAAGTCGATGAACTGTTGCAACAGTCAGGTGCAGAGAATACTCTTTTACTTAATCTTTCTGGTTTGGAGAAACAAATTTCTAACAAAGAGCGTACTCTTCAGCATCTCAACAAGAAAATAGAAATTGCTACAAATCAATTGCAGCGACTTCAAATTTTCCTTCAGCGACTGGGTATTGACCCTGATTCATATTCTTTGTTTATTGCTGATAAACTTATAGATTCTGGTGTTGCTGTGGAGGCTGAAGTTGACCCTATCCCTTTTAATTCTTCTGAGTATGATGATGACGATGACGATGATTCGAGGGAGTTCTAATTATGGAATGTTCAAACATTTACACATTTAGACATTCAGAAGTTCCTCCGCTTGACGATGCTATAAAGCAGCAGATGGCAGAGATTGACCTTTCGATATCGAACTTTATTTCGAGCAATCCAGGGCATTACCGCGCACTTTCAGCATTTGCTCAAACTCTCTATACTCAGGCAGGTATTTGTGAAATCAAATTAGAATCTATTTGTATCATTGCTGACTGCGATGTTACTGGGGATGAAACTGATTCACAGAGAGTAATCAGTTTAAATAATTTGCCTCAACCAGACAAATCTGCTATAGCATTTGAAGCACTAAAAGCAAGGACTGCTATTCAATTTTTAGCCAATGCGCCTGGGTGGAGCGAGGAAGAGGTATTAGCAGAAGTCCTAGTCGTGACCGACACGATTTTTTCAGAGACATCTGTCTACCAGGAAGCTGAAATAGTTCACCAAATTTCCCAAAATTTAAAAGAATACAGGGAGAGATAAGCAATATTATGGAAATTACTGCTGATTTCAACGATATTTATTGGGAACCTTCAGAAACAGAATTCCAACCGCTTCTAGACTTTGAATCCGAAATTTCTGACCAAGTACCGCACAACGATATTGCCGTACTCACCCAGAGAATCAAACGCAGCTTCCTTGACTACGTGCGCCAAGGAATCATGCTACATGCCGTGTGTCGCTACCGCTTATATAAACGGCAGTACCACGACTTCGCCGAATACTGCAAACTTGCTTTAGGGCGATCGCATTTTTACTGTAAAAAGATTATCCAAGCTGCCCAAATTTGCCTGCGACTCATCAAAGCGAAATTCAAAGTTTTGCCCACTTCGGTATCTCAAGCTTTGCCATTACTCAAATTTGCAAAAGTTGATGAGTACGGAGACTCTGAGCTCCAAGATAAATGGCAGACTGTTATCGATGGTTTCCCTCCCCAACTCATAACAGTGGCTAAAATCCAAGAAGTCTTGGATGAAAATCCTGAAGATAGAGCCAAGCAAGTTCGTATTAAGGGCAAAGCTTACAAGCTTTTGCAAGAAAAAGCTGTTGCTGCTGGAATGTCGGTATCAGAGTATCTTGAGTATTTGATTGGTGGTGAATCTGTTCCTGAAGATGATTTATCTAATGACGAAGAGGAAGACTTTTCCACTGTGCCATTGGATGAACAGACTGTTGATGTTGAATATACGTCACACCAACAAGCAATTTTGTCAGATTTGGATGTTGTTTTTAAATCGCCTGATGATGGCTGCCTAACTCAGCGGCCGAAACTCCCCCTTAAAAATGGGAGGGGTAGCGGATTGAGTCCAAATCATCCGTCAATCAATTGATTTGTAACTTAGGGCTTTATAGATGAAACAAGCTGTAATGGCTTTTCTGTTTTCATAAGCTTGGTTACTTGTTGATTGATTGCAATCTTCCCCTGCAATTTATAGCTTTAAGAGTGAATTAGGCTTCTTGCCTTTGGGTGATTCATAAGCTTTGCTATGGGGATTTGGAAACTATCACCTGTAAAAATTGAATGCAAATTATCGGACTTGACATCAGCAAGGCCTCAGTTTCTGCTTGCCTTTTATTGCAGAAACCAACTGAACCTCGACAATTTTATTATGATTGTGACTTTCACAAGTTTGATGCTACAGCTTTTGGAATTGCTGGACTGTTAGCATTAATTGGTGGTGATACGGATAATACGATCGCAGTGATGGAGCCGACGGGGGTGAATTACAGTCGGTTGTGGGGAACTCAGCTTGCCCGCGCCGGTGTAGAAGTTCGCCTCGTCGGTCATAAGGAACTTCGTTCGTTTCGCGAGCACCACCTCGGACTGCCTGATAAAGATGATGATGCTGATGCTCTGGCCCTGGCAATTTACGGCTGGGATTTTCTTGAAGTTTCCCGTCGGTTTGTGCAAGTGCGATCGCAAACCATTGTCGAAATTCGCCGGCTGGTGTTGCGACTTTCCCATCTCAACCGCGTTCAGTCACCTATCATTAACCGCGCTCGCCAGGATTTAGCGTGGCAATTTCCAGAAGTTGCTTTGGTGCGATCGGTGCGACTGGGTGAAAAAGTTCCTTTGTTGTGGGGTTGGCTTTGCGGTCAGCGTCACTCTGTTAAATATGATTTGATGCTGGAAAAGTCGATCGGTTCTGGCATAACTGACGAACTTCGGCGGCACGCTGCGCGCATCTGTGATATTCAGAGAGAAGAGATGGTTTTAGAATTTGAACTTTCCAAATTAGTTGGAGAGCCGCAGTTTTTGCCGTACCGTAAAGTTTTTGCCCGTTTTGGGTTTGGTCGCCGTGTCGAGGCCCTTTTATTGTCGCAAATATATCCATTTGAAAATTATCTTCTTGATGGCAAACCAGATGTGAAGATTCGTAAAGGTCGTAATTCTGGCAAACCTACCAAGCGACATTTGTCACTTCGACGATTTTGTAAGGCTTTGGGGTATGCTCCGTCTCAAGAATCTAGCGGTGATTTGCATAAATCAAAAGTTGTTGGTGGTAGTGATTTATGCCGGCGCGCGCTCTGGCAGTGGATTTTTACCCGAATTGAACCGGCTCGTGCTCGGCTTCACAATGATATTGGCGATCAGCTTGGCGCAATCCTGGATGCTGAAAAGTTGAGTGGTCGCCCGGTGCGGTTAGTGCGATCGCGTGTGGCGGCTAAAGCAGTTAAATTACTTTTTAAGGAACTGGTTGCTGAGCTTGTTCGCTCCAAAATCTAAAATCTAAAATCTAATTTCTAGCGGGATTTTTGTCAGGGGCCGCGAGATTTCTATCGGAGTGCTAAATATACAATCCGGCCCCTGCAAAAATTCCGCCACCCGTCCGGTAGGACACCAAAGTATATCTTGGTAGCGTTTAGTCTTTTGCCGCTATCTAAAATCTAGAATTGCTAGAGTGAAAACAGCGTTCCAATTCCGACGCAATTGTCGATCGAAGTTTAAGCGTTGAAAAGTGTGAACAACAGGTAAGATGCCGGTTCCACCAACATTAAAATATGTTGTGGGGTGGGCCGGAGAGCCCGCCCAAGAAACAGGCAAGATGCCTGTTCCACAAATATTCAACTAAACTAGAAATAGATTTGAGTCAAGGAGTCACATCAATGCCATCTCCCTTTCCCGGTATGGACCCGTATTTAGAGCATCCTGAACTCTGGCCTGCCCTACATCACTTGTTAATTAGTGAAATTTTTAGGTTTTTGTCTCCCCAACTGCGTCCTAAGTATTTAGTCTCGTTGGAAGTGAGAATCTATGAAACCGCTGACGACAATTTATCAATTGGCATTCCTGATGTAAACGTAATTCAGCCAAGAACTACAACCGAATTAATCACATCAAACGTAGCCGTTGCAGCGCCACCAACACAACCATTGACAGTAAATATTCCGATGCCCTACCAGGTTCGGGAAGGCTATTTAGAAATTAGAGAAAGAGGAAACCAAGAACTAATCACCCTGATTGAAATCCTCTCGCCTAGCAATAAGCGCACAGGAAAAGGACGACAAATGTACGAAGAAAAGCGAGAAGAAATTTTATCCAGTCGCACTCATTTAATTGAAATAGATTTATTGCGGCGCGGTCAAAAAATGCCAGTTATTGGCAATGACATTGAAAGCCACTATAGTGTTTTGGTGTGTCGGGGAAATCGCCGTCCCAGAGCAGATTTGTACGCTTTTAACGTGCAGAACCCGCTCCCGGCTTTTCCTTTACCACTGCGATCGGGCGATACCGAACCTATAATCAATTTGCAGGAATTATTCACTCAAATTTACGACATAGCAAGTTACGACCTCAAGATAGATTATCGCAACTGGGAACTCATACCAGCACTGTCAGAGGCCGATACAATTTGGGCAGATGCTTGGTTGCGCGATCGAGGATTGCGAGATTAATTTGGTATCAAGCTGGCACGCTGCTACCTTATCTTGAAGCTCTTCACCTTCCAATGCTTCATGGCTACTCACTCACACGATCGATCCTCATCCGATTGTGAGAATAGAACCCGTAAATCCCGATAACCGCTGACGACTCGCAAAACTTCAATACCTTCCTCAATAGCACGATAGAAAATTAGGTAATCATCGATCGGGAAACTTCGCACCTTGGGAGCCAGCTCATCCCGCTTCCGTCCCATATTGGGAAAGCTTGCCAACCTCTTGCACTGATCGTTAATTCTATTGAGCAACCGTTCCGCAGCATCAAAGCTGCTGTTATCAGCCACATAGTCAATGATGGCTTCGATATCTCGACTGGCGGGAACTGTGAACCTGCAAACATGGCTCATTGACCTACCTGAGCTTGCTGCTGCCGTAGTTTGTCCCGCAACCTTTGAAACATCACGTCAGCATCGATGACATCTCCTCGATCCGCCGCATCAATTCCGATCTGCACTTCTTGCTGGAGTTCCTTAAACCGCCCTTTATAGATATGCTCCCACTCATCCGAATCCAAAAACTCGATGAACGCTAACACCTCTTGTTGCTTTTCAGGTGGCAACACCCGCACCTTATCGATGATGGCTTCTTCAACGGTCATTTTTTTGCTCCTAGCGACTCTTTGACTTCTACAGCTATTTTACGTCCGCTACTTAACAGCTAAACATCTTGACTTTGCATCAACCGCTGCTTCAAACGCGCCGGATCTCCCCGATCGACCACTTCGCCCTTTTCCAACAAAAAAGCCCCATCACAATAATTCAACTCATCCAAACGGTGAGTCACCCACAAAGCCGTAATCCCGCGATTTTTCACCAACCGCTGCACCGCCGCCACCAAATCCAACTGAGAATCAGGATCTAACAAAGCCGTCGGTTCGTCCAACAGCAGAATTTCGCAGTGACGGGCGATCGCCCCAGCAAGAGCAATTCGCTGCTTCTGGCCCCCACTCAAAGCATAAATCGGTCGCCGCTGCAAATCCAGCAAATTCACAGCCTCCAAAGCCTCCGCCACCCTCTCCCGCACCTGAACGTTAGAAAGCTTTTCCTCCACCAAACCAAAAGCCACATCCGCACCCACCGTCGGCATCACCAATTGGTGATCCGGATTTTGGAACACAAAACCCACTCGCCCACTCAGGTCAATTTCCCCCGACTGGGGGTGCAGCAGCCCAGCCATCAGCCTCAACAGCGTAGACTTGCCGCTGCCGTTAGTGCCCAAAAGCATCCAAAACTCGCCCTTGGGTACATCCAGAGAGCAACCTTGCAACACTCGATCGCCCGACGGCCAGCAAAAACCCAAATCCCGCACAGCAACGGCTGATTGGCTCATATCGGCACCAACACCCCCAGCCCTCATTCTGCTGTCATCGAGACAAAACCAGGGGATCGGCCTGTAGATGACGCCCCCGATTTCTGAGAAACCACCACCCCAGAAATCTCGCTGCTGAGTACAGCCACCTTTTTCTCAGGATTTTTCTCGCAGGTGAGTTCCAAAATTTGCGGTTGGGAGTTGCGAATCGCCGCCAGTACCTGCTGGTAAACAGTCTCAGCGTCTTCCTCCAACTTCCGCTGCACCGACAGCGAGACGGGCGTATTTTTCACAATGATGTCAATGCTGAACATTCGGTTTAAAAAAATTAACTGTAAGATCCCAATTTTAAGTATAGGTGCTGAGGAGCAGAAGAGGATGATGGGATGGAAAAGATGGGGGGGTGGGGAAGATGAGGACAGTCATTCGATTTTAGATTTTAGATTTTAGATTTTGGATTGACTTGCGCGAGATCAATTCGGGGGCTTGAGGATTTTAGATTTTAGATTTTGGATTGATCCCACGGATAAATCACGTGGCGGGTACCACCTTTGAAATTCGTGGTCATGGACGCAACTGGCACACGGTGATGAGTGCGATCGCCCCTCGCACAGGAAGAATACAAGTGCGATCGCCTCATCTCAAACTCAAAGGCGATCGCGATTAATTTCACTCAAATAGAGTGGACAAAGCCCATGCTACAGAATCACAAAAGCATTTGTCGTCAAAGTGCTTTTCGCCACCCCTTGAACGATACCCAAATAACTGGAGCCGAATTTAATTGCTGTAGAATTGACAGCAGATTGTCCATTCAGCGTCAAACTGACATCTTCAAAGGATAGGCCGCCAAATGTACTCCCGTCGGTTAGACCAATTTTGTCCCCAGTCTTGAAGTCTGTAATCACATCTGCATCTGTTAAACTGAGCGCTGCTATCTGTCCCCCAGCTAAGACAAATGTATCGTTTCCATCGCCACCGGTGAGAAAATCTTGATGGCGATCGCCATAGAGAAAGTCATCGCCACCACCACCAGTCAGGCTATCTTTCTCTTTACCGCCCCGGATAGTATCATTGCCTTCTCCTCCGGTAAGAGTATCGTTGTCATTGTTGCCTAATATTTGGTCGTTGCCAGCACCACCTTCAAGGGAATCTGACTCTTTACCGCCGGATAAACTGTCATTACCCGCACCTCCGTCAATTGTATCGGCTCCTTGCATTCCGTTAACTGTATCAGCGCCGCTGGTGCCGATAATTTTATCGCTGCCAGATAGGGCTAAGATTTGTTTGCCAGTAGCAGTCGAGGGCAGTGAGAACAGCAAAATATCATCCTTACTGTCTGAGAGGTTGTAAAACAGGCCCGTAACAGTGTTTGCTGATTGCCCTGTAGGATTACCTGGGCCGGGGGCATTAATTGTTGGTGTTGCGATATCTACAGGTGTACCGAAAATCTGTGGCGATGTTCCCCCATTAGAAATATCTGGCAATGTAGAACCGTCGGGTACTTTTCCACCACTGCGCCCTAGTTGCAGAGTTTCGCCACTCCGAGGGGTTAATGTGACGCTACCTTGAGCAACACTGACCTGTAAACTGTAATCAGCAGCAGAAGCTGTGGAATTGGGAAATGTAGTGTTACTGCTGACGCGGATTCTGTAATCAATACCTGCGCGCGGAACAGTAAGCTGTGAGTTCAAACCGCCGCCGCTGTTATTATCTGAGACAAAAATTTCGGGATTCTTAGGGCTGATGACTGCTACGAAAGGGTCAAAGCCTATTGTTGTACTGCTAAGGGAAATTTTGAGCGGTTCGTTGTCGAGTGATGTACTTACGAGAAATTCATCAGCAAGTGTGTTACCACCTATACCTGGAAAAGTAAAGTCTTTGTTGACATCCAATTTACCAGTTAATGCAACGGTACTGCCCGTTAGAGGGCTGCTAAAGTTGCTACCTCTTGGAACTAAACTGACATTACCATTAGGAACGCTGGCCTGTAAAGTGTAGGGATAAGTAGACAATAGGTCGGTAACAGAATCTACGCTAAAGACGCGCACTTTGTACTTGGTAGTGCCGTCAATTGTCAAAGAATCAGGAATTGTTGAAATGTCAAATATATCACCACTTTGGGAAGGCTGACCAGGCGCAATCAATGAGTTTGTACTAATACCACCCTCATCGTCATTATCAGCAAGAACCTTACCCGTATTGGCATCTATAATTTCTAAGAATGTGTCAAATTTGCTTTGATCTGTAGCGTCAAGAGCAAGTGTGATTCCTTGCCCGATTGCATCTGTATTTAAGTCATATTCATCCAGCCAGGTATAGCCGCCGATATACCTAGCTGGAAACAGAAAGTCATTGTTATCCAACCGACTCGTTTTTGTATCAGAAGTTGTCATTCTAGTTTGCCCTAATGTAATAGTACATTTCGTCATGTCCCACAACCTCATGTGCTGTCTTAGCAGCTTTTCCAACAGGACCAATACAAGAAGATGACCCTATATTAATCCCCCAATTAGCACCTATATTGATTGGCTTGCCATCCCAGCGTAAATTTTGACTACCTGGTTTGATATTCCAAACAGCAAATGCGCGACCGTCACTGTCAGGGTGAGATAATATAACAGTTACAGTTGGATTGGTCTCATTTATAATCAATATTTTACCAATGGGATAACCAACTTTTCCACGGAAAAGTTTTTGGGATGCTGCGGGATCAAACCTTTCCCAGCAAGTCTGACTTTGTGCGGGGAGTGTTTTATAAGTCAAAGCAATAGCTGTGTATAAAATAATGACAGAGGTGACAAGAGTATGGATGCAAACTCTAGTTTTGAATTTCCTAATTCACTTGCCTAAAAAATTAGAAATCAAGGTTTTTATTTGCAGGACATCTTTATCCAGTAAGTTTTTTCAGTGCGTGAGTTACTTCTGTAGGGTGCGCGATTGCCTTTAAACTGAATGTCAACTCAATAGTGGGGAAATACTAGCGTACCCTACGACTCACTCAAGTTAGGCACTCGCAGCCACCAGAGAACCTAAGAAGGAGCGATCTGATGAGGTCAGAGACTCAACAAGCTTAGTCATATCATCCTTGCATTCCTGAGTTTCCAAGAACCTTTCTGCTATCTCAACCAATAAATCGAGATTATCGGGATCAGCACTAAAAGCACTAACATTTTCTTTTAGAAGTGGTTGAAAGCGAAAATATTCACTCTCTCCCTTAAGCAATTGTTTGGCAATATAATCAGTAGCATCAGTTGAACCATCAGAAAATACATCCATCAGAGGGATATTTCTTAGCAAGCTTGTCCAATTAAAGCCACCCCACCCTTTCGCTTCCCGAACTGTAATCCGATTCAAAGTCCAACCGGAACCAAAAGAAGCCACAACAGAAGGAAGAGTCTTAAATTGTGTCCGACATTCTGCGATCGCACAAAGTACAGGGTTATTAGCAACTATACCGCCATCAATCAACGGAATACCGTCATCAGGGACTTTTATGTTTGGTTCTTCCCCTGCTTTTTTCGCCTTTTCTTTAAGAGATTTAAGAAATTCCTCATTCTGGGTAACGTGAGCAGGAAAAGCAACAGGCGCAGCGCAGGAGGCTCTACAAACTTCCCATACTGGCATCGTTTTAAACTCTTCTGCGTTGTTTTTGAAGATTACAGCATCGTGATTATAAACATCGTAGCTTGGGACGATCACTAATTTTGGCAACTCACCAAGTTGCTGACAGCCAAATATATCCTTTAGTACGTCCTCCAGACCTTCGCCGTCATAGACGGGTTGACTCATAAATTTCTTGGTATCTTCCTTACCTCTATGCAAGAGGTTAAAAGTGTCAAATTCACTAAAATCTATCTCTTCATTCAGTAACCGCCAAATTAAACTCCTCAAAGTGTCTTTTAGTGGAGGGAAAATTTGGAGGCCAGTGTACCGGTACAATTCCTTCATTTCCTTGGCTGAAATTCCGTTGGCAATTCCACAGGCTAAGAGACTACCTGTCGAAGTTCCTGCAATGATATCAAAGTAATCTCTTAATTGCCGATCCGGGTTCTTTGCTCTTAGCTGTTTTTCTAGCTCTTCTAGTAAAGCAGCCGTTAAAATACCGCGAATTACACCACCGTCACAAGAAAGAATACGGTAAGAATCTTTTGGGAAATTATTAGTAAACATCTCTTTTCCTTCACTGAGTAATCTGTTGAGGAGACTTTGAACTTTGGCAATGGAGTGAACATTAATTAGAGAGGACGTAGGCAAGATTTGTCTATCAACACTATCGATAGGTAGCGCGTTAATAACGCACACTATTAATGGAGTTTTCACTGAGATATTCTGTACATTTCACTCTGTTAGAGTCACTCAGTGAGAGTGTATGTAAAATTCTTGGCGTTACCTGTGTCTACCTGTTCAAAGCCCTTCCACTCACCATTAGATCCACAGCGTCGATCTGAACTAGCCATTGTAAACTCAGATTCCACGGTACAAAAACGATGATTCCCACCCCACTGTCCTCCACTTTCACTTACACCATAAACATAATAAAACCTGTTTTTGAGCGAAGGATGATAGGTTGTAGCACATTCACCTGATTTGAGCCTGTACCAACCGTGTGAAGTCCAACCCCCGCCTTCAGGATATGCAAAGGCTACCGTAGCTGTTGAACCTGATTTATTACAGACCTTAAACCAAGCCTGTGCTGGTGGAGAAAATGAAAACATACCAACAGCCAATGTAGCTGAACCAAGAACAAATGTTGCAAGAGAAGTGCGAAAATTATTAATTTTCATACCTGTGCCTCCTGGAGGCTCTTAACTGTTTCTAAACACAGCTTAACCTCATAACCTCAGCCCCCACAGTGGGAAAAAGTCATAAAAAGCCAGCACTTTATATGAAGATTTGATAAATACAGTAAAAAAAAGTAAAAATAGTCAGAAAAAGTAATAACGTATGAGAAAAATCACTTAGTCAGCGTTTTAATATCACAGCTCATGACCCTCGAAAAAAGCGATCGCTGTGTTTATAGTCAGAACTTAAGCACAACTAACGCAATTCTGTCATTGCGAGGCTTCCGAAGCAATTCCAAACCTTTGCCACACCATTACAGTGCGTAAATCCTAATAGCGAGCGTGCTAATGCTGAAGTGTTACAAATTATTAAAGTATAATATAGCAATACTCCGGACAGTTTTTGGAACGAGACTACAAGCTTACGCGGGGCAAGAAGCATAAAAAAGTCGAATTAAATGCCTGTCAGGGGTGGAGCTGACATTGATTTAATTATCCACAGTGGCTCAAAGTCAAGCGAGCATAAGCCATTGGGCCATATAAAAACTGTCCGGACTATTGATATAGTATACTAATATAATAACTGTGACATAATTCAACAATTATGAGGTGTAAAAATGTGTGTCGTCAAAATCTTGGAAAAAAATTCCGAGCGAATTTCCTTTAAAGTTGGAAAAAAAGGCAAATTTTCAGTGAGCTTCATCGTCATAATGGTTGTATTAATTTTAGGGTTCTTCCTTTTATTGTTGCCGATGTGGCTCTCTGATATTGGTGGCAATTTATTTTCAATATGTCTCCTGTTGGGAGCCGTCGGTTATGGCTTTTATACGGTTGGTTATACAATTCGGTCTTCATTATGTACTTTCAATTTTAAAACCAATCAAATTGAAGTGTTTCAAGAAAGTCCAGTCAGAAAACATAAAATTAATCAGAGTATTGATAATTTCTTGAACTTCACGATCATAGAGTCATCTTCAGGGAGTGAATATGGAATGATTTCAACATTTTCGGTCTATCTCACCCTTGTATCTAACAAAAATATCTATTTAGGGAGTGGGAGCATTGAAGAAAAACAAATAGACTCTCTAGTGTTGGACGAAATTCAAAACTGGATTGAAAGGAATAAATAGTCTAATTGATGACCAGTGTAAAAAAATGCAAGATAGCCCTCAATAAATTAACCTCAACCTTCATTGACGGTTGAGGATTTCGAGTTATTTGAGGTTGGTAACGATCGCCATACCAATTTCTGCTTCTCGTCTGGAAATCGGATAAAGGTTGAAGCAGAAATGTTCTGTCACCCCGATCTTTGGGACCAAATAGATGCCAAAAATATAATTGGATGATGTCAACACTTGTATAAATTACCTCACCCAATCAAAGCCTCAAACTTGTTTTAAATCAGGAAAGATTTTATGTCATTTTACATCTATTGGTTAATGGTGAAATTTGTATGAGCTTTCATCTGCCAAAAGCTTTCCAAATGCCCCCCTATCTGTTCGCATGAAGATCCTCGTTTAGATTGACCATCAATTGTCAAAGAAAATCTGGAGTGTGGTTCCGCCTCTTCTGTTTGAGAGCTATACGCCTGATTAGAAACACAAAATTCAGCTATACGCTCAAACTGAGCTGGAACCTTAACCCCACTTTTTGAGGTTATCCGTATGTAGATGCTCTTTCCCTTGGTTTGTGTTTCGTAGACAACCTTGGATTCACCTGGATTAACAGACCACCAGCCTTTAGAAACCCAATAAGGGTGGGTCATTACTGCAAGGCTAGATGTGCTTCCACCCCCTGAAGAACTTCTCATAGGAATATACTCTCCATAGGCAACAGACAGAGGTTCATTACTTTGATTGATGAGGGTAAAACTCTCATAAATTTCACTCCTTCTTTGTGGCATTGGAGGATTAATGTTGTTTCGTATAGTCTTCGTTGGAGAGTCCCACTGACGGGGATTACAAGTAATATCAAGAAAACCACACCCGGCTAAGGCTCTATTCGGAAGGTCAAATAAGGGTAATAAAGAACCGAATAAGCCCACAGAAGCTAATACAAATATTTTTCGATTAATCATGACTGTACCTCTCTGAAATAGACGCATCTTGACCTCACAGTTTGCAATTTTCTTCTTGTTCCTGCGAAAATCATTTTATAAACACACAATAACCTTCTCACCTCAACCTCCACAGTGGGAAAAAGTCAGAAAAGGCCAGAAGTTTATATGAAGATTTGATAAATAAAGTAAAAAGAAGTAACAATAGTTAGAAAAAGTGATAGTCTATAAGAGTAATTACTTAGTCACTGTTTTACACTTACAGCTAATGACTCTCGAAGAAGCCTTAGCCATTTTAGACACCCTACTCAAACCAGGCCACTTAAACGACGTTCAAGACCTAGTATTCCGCCAATCTTGGCAAGGAAAGTCTTATCAAAACATGGCGGATACATCAGGATACGATGCCGACTACTTAAAAGATATCGGTTCCCAATTATGGCGAACAATTTCTTTGGCATTGGGAACTCAAGTCACAAAACGCAATATTCACTCAATCCTTGAATCATGTACACGCCCGTCTCCAGATAAAACACCGACAACAACATCACCCCATTTGCCCGATTGTTGGGCTAATTGTCACCTTTGGGAAGCTTTGGGCTTAAAACGTTATCCAGAGGAACAAGCGATCGCCTTCCCAAATCCTTCCTTAGTAACAAAAACCCACCACAATTTATCAGAGGCGATCGACGTTTCTATTTTCTACGGGCGTAGCCAAGAATTAGCTACTCTTAAACATTGGATTTTACAAGATCGTTGCCGCTTAATTACCATTATAGGTATGGAGGGCATTGGTAAAACTGCTTTATCGGTAAAGTTAGCCAAAGAAATTCAAAGTGAATTTGAATTTGTCGTCTGGAAAAGCCTTCGGAATAGTTCACCTTTACCAGAAGAATTAGCTAAACTTATCCAATTTTTTTCAAACGAGCAAAATACCGATTTAACCCAGGTTGTAGGCGAACGTATCTCTCTTCTCATCAAGTATTTACAGGAACATCGGTGTCTGATTATCCTTGATGATTTAGACTTCCTTTTCCAGAGTGGTAGCTATGCAGGTACTTACCGCGAGGGATTCTCTAACTACAGCCAACTTCTGAGACAAATTGCTGAAACCAATCACCAAAGTTGCGTGTTAATTGTCAGCAGAGAAAAAGCGAGAGAAATTGCATCTTTAACCGGAGCAACTTTACCCGTCCGATTCTTGCAACTGCAAGGTTTAGCACCAGTCGCAGCCAAGGAAATCCTCAAACTTAAGTCTTTAATAGGAACCGCTGCTGAAGAAGCGGAACTAATAAAATGCTACCAAGGTAATCCTATAGCTTTAAAAATAGCAGCGAGTTCCATACAAGATTTATTTGCGGGAAATATTCGAGATTTCTTAGAACAAGAAGAAACTATTTTTAATGGCATTCGCCTTTGGTTAGATGAACAATTTAATCGCTTATCTCCGATAGAGAAACAAATTATTTACTGGTTAGCCATTAACCGAGAACCAGTTTTGCCTACAGAACTTCTAAATGATATCGTCCCGCCCGTTTTCCACGCAGAATTATTAGAAAGCTTAGAATCTCTCCAGTGGCGCTCTCTCATTGAAAAAGCCGCAATTCAAGTCCCGGAAAAAAGTATTTTTGGCTTCACTCAGCAGCCATTAATCAGAGATTATATCACAGAAAAAATAATTGAGCAACTCTACCAAGAAATTACTAGAGAAGAATGCAATAGTTCTACATCCTCTTGTTCCTTGTTTCCTTTTCTTCAAAACTATGCTCTGATTAAAGCTACAGCCGAAGAGTCGGTCAGGAAAAATCAAATTAGCGCCATTGTTACGCCTTTAATTTCCCGACTCCTAGTTACCTACAACACCACCGAAAAGTTAGCCGAAAAACTAAATTACATTTTAATCAAATTAGCAGAGCAGGGTGTAGCACCCGGATATGGGGCTGGTAATATCTTCAATTTATTATGTCAACTTCAACTAGATTTAACGGGCGCTGATTTTTCTGATATCACTATTTGGCAAGCAGATATGAGGGGTGTTAATCTGTACCAAGTCAACTTTTCTGGATCTAATTTAGCCAAATCGGTTTTTAGTAGACCCAGAGAAAATAGTCATAATTTAGTTAGAGATGACCGCGAACAAACGATTGAATTTTCAACGGTTGAAATGCAGAAATATGGAAAAAATCTCTCCCATTCAAGAATTTATGAAGGCATGAATATCAAGGGCGTTACAGGTTTAACTCAAGGGCAAAAATCCTTGCTAAAAGCTTTAGGTGCTGTCGAGTAAGCTGTCAAATTATTTAATTTGGCAACTAAAAAGTCCAGATGTTCCGATGTTTATCGTTTAGTTGGTGGGTGATGCTGTGGGGCTAGGCCACCCTAAAGCGCTTGTGACAGTTCCTAAGTCTTGCGGGTTCGTAACCGTTTGTGATAAACCTAGTTAAATCTATAGGATTTAACCTAAAATGATTACAGGTAAAGCCACCGCAAACGCCAAATCGTAAAACGCCCAATCGTAAGCAGTTCTTTACCGAATATGACAGCCAAGACAACATTTTTGTTAAATCATTGAGGCGGATTTTGATTGACAGAGAAAATGGGATGCAAGCCCCGTCCTAAAAGGACGGCTTTATGCTATAGTTTAATTGGTTGAAATCCCCACCTAAGATTGCAGCGATATATACTCATCTTGAGTTGAAACCGGGACTGATCCAGTAATAGGGAAAGACCCAAGGGCAATGGTTAAAATCCAACCTGGAAGCAAAACAAAGTATTGTTAATGTTTTTTAAACAAAACGATACATATAGTCGGGATAGGGCATTGCCACGACTTAAAATGAACATGGAGGCGCTCGTAAGACTACTTCGGTAGCATTGGTCGATGAAGTGTTAAGAATCCTCTCGCCTTTAGGCAGGGGAGTATGTCAAAAAAGTAATTCCCCACTAGGTTGAGGGAATAGGGGGCTTGCCGTTTAGCATCTGGGTGCTAAATTCACTCAAAATGTCGATCGCTAGCAATCTCTAGTTTTTAACCAGCGGTTGCTCAATCATTTTCATGCTCAGCAATTGCCCGATCGCTCAGAAACCCGGATTCTCTCCTACTCGATTGAGAGAGAAACCCGCTTGCTCAATCATTTTCCGGCTTTGAGCAATTGTCCTGAGATCAGAAACCCAGATTCTCTCATACTCGATTGAGAGAGAAACCCGCTTGCTCAATCATTTTCCTGCTTTGAGCGATCGGCCGATCGCTCCGAAACCCAGTTGATCTATTGCCTTGCCCGTCAGAACTACCAACTTACTCAAAACTTAAAATTCGCTCTTGCTATTGTAAAGATTTCCCTTTATAATCATCATCAGCGGTAAAGAAACGTAAATTATATTCACACTCCACTCATTTTATGCTACAGCAGAGCTATGAGGTGGGAAGTTGTGACTAGAGACAGATCCGTTGTAATTATATCCATTTGGAGATTTGCGTAAATGACAATCGCAGTCGGACGCGCCCAGACCGAAAGAGGCATCTTTGATGTACTCGACGACTGGCTCAAACGCGATCGCTTCGTCTTCGTAGGCTGGTCTGGCATCCTGCTATTCCCCTGCGCTTACCTAGCCATCGGTGGCTGGTTAACAGGCACCACCTTCGTCACATCCTGGTACACCCACGGTTTGGCAAGCTCCTACCTCGAAGGAGCCAACTTCCTCACCGTAGCAGTCTCCACCCCAGCCAACAGCCTCGGACACTCCCTGCTGTTCCTCTGGGGCCCCGAAGCACAGTGGGACTTCACCCGCTGGTTCCAACTCGGTGGGCTGTGGACATTCGTCGCCCTCCACGGCGCCTTCGCACTGATCGGCTTTTGCCTGCGTCAGATTGAAATCGCCCGTTTAGTCGGCATCCGTCCCTACAACGCCCTAGCATTCACCGGCCCCATCGCCGTGTTTGTTTCGGTGTTCCTGCTTTACCCCTTGGGTCAATCAGGCTGGTTCTTCGCCCCCAGTTTCGGCGTAGCAGCAATTTTCCGCTTTTTGCTATTCCTGCAAGGCTTCCACAACTGGACGCTCAACCCCTTCCACATGATGGGCGTTGCAGGCATCTTGGGCGGTGCGCTGTTGTGCGCCATCCACGGTGCAACCGTAGAAAACACCTTGTTTGAAGACGGCGAAGGCTCAAACACCTTCCGCGCCTTCAACCCAACTCAGTCAGAAGAAACCTACTCGATGGTTACAGCCAACCGCTTTTGGTCGCAAATCTTCGGAATTGCCTTCTCCAACAAACGCTGGTTGCACTTCTTCATGCTGTTCGTACCTGTCACAGGCTTGTGGATGAGCTCCATTGGCATTGTCGGTTTAGCATTAAACCTGCGCGCCTATGACTTCGTATCACAAGAATTACGCGCTGCTGAAGATCCTGAGTTTGAAACGTTCTACACTAAGAACATTCTGCTTAACGAAGGCATTCGTGCTTGGATGGCTCCGACAGACCAACCTCACGAAAACTTCATCTTCCCTGAAGAAGTTCTGCCTCGCGGTAACGCACTGTAATCAGCGCGAAATATCAAAAATTCCAACTTTTTAAAAGGGTAAGATAAAGCACTTTAGGCTTTACCCTTAATGCTTAAAAAGCTCCTGCCTGGTGGCGGGAGCTTTTTGTTTGCAGGATTCGATCGAATTAGCGCCCTAAAAAAAGTTGATTTTGTACAAAAACCAACTCTGCCTGTAGCTAGAACAACTCGTGTCTATATATGGTGAACTCTCCATCTGGCAAGAAATCGATCGACCTTTCCCAGCCCCCAGAGTGGCCATGCACCTGATAACCGCACAGCCCGGATTCTGAAGAACAACATATCGGCACATGGCTGAAACTACGATCGCCCGCTTGCTGTAGAGATCGATCAAAGAGCTTGCAGCAGCAGTAAATTCCCCCGATCTTGCAAAAATCTCAATTTGCATCCCCCACTTCTAATTCCTTGTGTTATTCTAATAATTGTGAATACTAGAACGATACTCAGAACGCAAGTTCTTCTGGTCACGCTGGCAATGGCTAGCGCACAAATCATCACCTTAAATCTTGTATTTAGGTGATGTGCGTTCCAATATAAAGCCATTTAGCTAAACCTGGAGGTGATGCCCATGATAGAAAGTAGTAAACGCATGGGTCATCAGATTGGAAACTACCGGCTGTGCGCCGGGGCCGCTCACTAGCAGTCAGCCGTCGTCTCCAACGGGAAACGACTTCCACGGGGAACCAGGCTGAGCTAGGGATTCTCCCGGCAGTCAGGTTCTAATCTGAAGACCCGCTAGACCGCTCTCACCTCAAATAGTGTTAAATCTTAAGTATTAAAACTTGAGACTAAACGCTATTGGTGAGAGCGGATAGTTTTTGGTCAGGGTTTCTAAACGTTGGCAGTTAATCTGCCATTGCTAATCCCAAAGAAAAAAAAATATGGCTGAGCTAATTAATAATACTGAAATTCAAGATCGCGTCAGTCAATTGTCAGGCTGGACAATTGAAGGTAAACAACTGCGCTCTACCCGTTTATTTAAAGATTTTATCGAAGCGATCGCCTTTGTAAATAAGTTGGTCGCCCCCTCAGAAGCCGCAGGACATCACCCCGACATAGAAATCTCCTACAACAAAGTTACAGTTAACTTAACAACCCACGATGCCGGAGGCTTAACTGAGAAAGACTTTGCGCTAGCCCAAGAGATTTCTGCGCTAGATTAAAAGAGTGCCAGTTGACCCAACAAGAGTCCCCGCTAGAGAAAAGCTCGCAAATAAAAAATCGACTTGGGGTTAAAATCGGGTGTGAAAAAGTCGAGAGGCCCAACGTTCAATGTATAACAGGCTATTCCCCATCATCCGACCATGATCGTATTTGAAAAGCCAGAGTTCAAGAACGAGTCTGCTGCAGCCGAAAAAACCGATCTGATAGAAAAGCTTTTAGATATTGGCGCTGCTCTGTCGAGCGCCCAAGATTTGGGCGACTTGTTAAACTTAATTTTATCCAAAAGTAGGGAAATTACCTACAGCGATGCTGGCAGCGTTTACTTAGTAGATCACAGCGACGAAACACCTAAGCTGCTGTTCAAGGTAGCCCAAAACGCTTCTAAACCCAGCCTGTCGTTTAAAGAGTTTGCTCTGCCACTGACAGACAAAAGCTTGGCGGGATACGTGGCAATAACAGGTCAAAGTTTGAACCTGTCTGATGCCTACGACTTACCCCCCGGCGTACCCTATCGGCTAGATAGCAGTTTTGACAGGGATATTGATTACCGCACTTGCTCGGTAATGGTACTGCCGATGCAAAACCGACAGGGGGAGACAATAGGTGTACTGCAACTGATCAACCGCAAAACAAAGCCAGATACGGTGCTGACAGCAGACAATGCCTGGGAATCGACGCAGCAGTATTCCGAGTGGGAAGAAAGGATAGTTCGATCGCTCGCTTCTCAAGCAGCAATCTCGATCGAGCGCAATCAACTCCAAGACAGCATAGAACACTTGTTCGAGGGCTTCGTCAAAGCCTCGGTGCAAGTCATAGAAGCCAGAGACCCCTGTACCTACGGCCATTCAGAACGAGTAGCAGCCCTGACAGTACGCCTGTCAGAAGAAGTAAACACCGTCAGCAGCGGACGACTGCGCTCTATTTACTTTAACAACCGCCAAATTCAAGAACTTCGCTACGCCGCCCTGCTGCACGATTTTGGCAAAATAGGAGTGCCCGAAGCAGTTTTGACCAAACAGAAAAAGCTCTACCCCGCACAGCTAGAAATCATTCGCCACCGCTTTGGCTTAGCTCAACGGACGCTGGAAATGGAATGCGTCCAGTCTAAATATAAATACTTGCTGGAGCATTCAGCCTACCGAAAACACCAGATCCAGGAGCCAGAGTGCGCTCACTGCCAGCAAATCGAACAGCTAGACACTAAGCTAGCAGAGGCGAAAACCAGATTAGCAGAATACTGGGAAGTGCTGCTAGAGGCAAACGAGCCTCACATTTTGGCAGCAGAACCCCTAGCTCAACTGCGAGAGATTTCTCGACAAACTTACAGAGATATCGATGGGGCAAAGAAACCCCTGCTGAACCCAGACGAGATATTGCAACTGATGGTGTCGAGGGGCAACCTGACGCCGGAAGAACGCTCGGCAATAGAATTTCACGTAACTCACACTTACGAGTTTCTGAAACAAATTCCTTGGACAAAAGATTTAAAAAATGTTCCAGACATTGCCTACGGACATCACGAAAAACTCGACGGCACAGGCTATCCGCGAGGTTTAAACAAGTCAGAAATTCCAATTCAAGCACAATTGATGACGATCGCGGATATTTACGACGCCCTGACAGCAGGCGATCGCCCCTACAAGCGAGCTCTGCGAACAGAGGCAGCGATGAAAATTTTGCGGCAAGAAGCAGCTCACAATAAAATCAACGCTGATTTGTTAGAATTGTTCGATCACCGCCAAGTCTTTAGCGTTCTGGGACACAGCTTGGATGTTAAAGTCGAATCAGCCTAGACGAGTCGGGCGTGCTGTGCTAAAAAGTAAATAGGCAATCGGGTGCTGTCTAGTGTCATCCGTCAAATCAATCCACAGCCCAATCATGGCATGGTTTTGACGCCGTTGAGTAAAGGTTTAAAAACAGGCTTTCTGCAGCCGTCAGTCACATCTATATACTCAGTCAGCCCAAAAGAATCAAAAGAAAAAGTGAATTTTAGGTCTCTTTTTAGAGTATGCTAGTTGAGCAACGACTGACCACATAGAAGACTAGAAAAGTTTCTCTGTAATCGGTGTGAGGATGAGAGTGAATATGTCGAAATTTTTGTGGAGTTACTTACTAATCAGCCCAGCAGTCTTAGGAGCTACCCTAGTAGTTTCTTCGAGCGCGATGGCAGCAGACGCTCAGCAGGCTGCTGATGCGCTCAATCCCGCTGCAGCCAAAGCAGAAACCGCTGAAACCTCCGAAGCGAAACTAAATGCTTTAGCTGCTGTTTCCGAAACAACTGCAGAAACCGCTGAAACCTCCGAAGCGAAACTAAATGCTTTAGCTGCTGTTTCCGAAACAACTGCAGCCTCCGAGCCAGTAGAAGAAATTTCCCAAGTCGCTGGCAGCGAAACCCAGGCAGCGATGGCAGATTTGGCCACGCCTACAACTGAAAGTGCGATCGTCGGAGCCAACACAGCCCCTGCTGAGGTAGAACCCCAAGCGGCATCACAACCTACAAGTGAATCTTTAGCCGCAGTTGAGCAAACAGTAGCTCAACCAGTAGAAAATTCTGCCCCGGCAGCCCAACTAGAAATTCCAGCCCCGGCAGCTACCGCTCTCCCAGAGCAAATCGGTGCAGTTCAATTAGAAACTCCAGCCCCGGCAGTGGCAGAGTCGGCAGAACAAAGTTTGCCACAACCGGCTGAATCTTTAGCTCAAACTGTCGCACCACAAGAGCAAAACCCAGCCGCCACATTAGAACAGCTCAACGAGTACAGCAGCGAAGGTGCTGCCGGGGGCGAAACTCAAGGTCAAGTTACCTCTGTTTCCCAACTCTCCGACGTGCGGCCCACAGACTGGGCATTCCAAGCACTGCAATCCCTAGTCGAGCGCTACGGCTGTATTGCCGGTTATCCCGACGGAACTTTCCGCGGCAACCGGGCCATGACTCGCTACGAATTCGCAGCCGGTTTAAATGCTTGCTTAGACAAGGTAAGCGAGCTAATTAGAGGTGGCACTGGCAACTTCGCTACGAGAGATGACTTGGCAGCCCTCCAACGGCTCCAAGAAGAATTTGCAGCGGAACTGGCAACCCTGCGCGGTCGCGTCGATGCTTTGGAATCTCGGACAGCCGAACTCGAAGCCAACCAATTCTCCACCACTACAAAGCTGACTGGGGAAGCAATTTTTGCTCTCAGCGACGACTTTAGTAGCGACGTTAGCGTTTTTGGCAGAGACGGCGAAAGAATCGGCAGCAACAATAACGAAGCTGTCTTCCAACAACGGGTGCGTCTCAATTTAAACACTAGCTTCACCGGCAGAGACTTGCTGCTGACCAGGCTTCAAGTCGGCAACGGTCAAAGATTTAACCTTGGGGCTACCAGCGAAGGCACTCAAACTTGGAATTTTGTCGGCAGAACCGACAACGTTGTTGCCCTCGACACCTTGCTGTACAAGTTCCCCGTCGGTCAGCGACTGAACGTTAGCCTGATAGCTAACGCTGGCGTTTGGGACGACATTATGCCGACTGTCAACCCTTATTTTGAAGACTTTGACGGCGGTAACGGGTCATTGAGCACCTTTGGGCAGCGGAACCCGATTTATCGTTTGGGCGGTGGCGCAGGTATCGGCTTTGACTATGCCTTCGGTGGCAGGGGCTTGCTGGGCGGCGTGTTCGGCCCGACTTCTCTGTCCTTCGGTTATTTGGCGTCAAATGCAGCCAGTCCGGCTAGGGGTGCAGGCTTGACGAACGGCGACTACGCGGCGATGGGTCAGTTGACTTTTACCCCCGGACGCAACTTGCAAGTTGCATTCAACTACAACCACGGTTACTTTAGCAGAGGTAACTTTGGGTTTGACAATGCTTTATCGAATGGGCCAGGCAGTCTCGGCGGTTTCACCGGTACCGGCGTGGCTAATTCTCTCAACGGTTTGAGCGAAGGCTTTGACGGCTTCAATGCTCGCAAAGTTGTCAGCAACTCCTACGGTGCTCAGGCTTCGTTGCGGCTGAGCCCGAGGTTTATCCTTGGTGGCTGGGCTGGTTTAACCAATGCCCGCATTATCGGCATCGGCGATGCGAGAATCTGGAACTACGCTGTTACCTTGGCTTTGCCTGATTTAGGGAAAGAAGGCAACTTGCTAGGGTTCGTGGTAGGTCGTGAGCCTTACTTGGATAAACTTGAAGCTGCAAGCAGTTTGCGGAGCTTCCGCAACGATGATTCCTATCACGTTGAAGGGTTCTACAAGTTTCAGCTCTCGGACAACATTTCTGTTACTCCGGGCGTGATTTGGGTGACAAATCCTAATCAAGATGACCGTAATGATGACATCATCATTGGTACTCTGAGAACTACTTTCACGTTCTAAGAGCGGGTTAGAGGAGGCAGGGAGGTTATAACATAACCTCTCTGCTGGCCACTCTAAAGGCCAAGTTTAGCCCTGCCTAGCGCAGGGCTTTTTTGTTTGCGGCCGGAAGGGGGCGCCAAGAATATATTAAAAATTAAAAATTATCAGTCATAGAGGCAGACAACCAGGTTTCTTGAGGTAAGGCTGTGGTGGAAGCGGAGGGAGCCAAAACGAGAAACTGGGTTTGTTGGGTTCAGATTGCCGATCGCGTTCCAACGATCAAGTGATGAAAGTCGATTAAGTTCAGTGGAAAACCGGGGTATAATAAAAAGTAAAGTTAGGAGTTAGAATTTGGAACTCAACATTGAGGAGAATTTTAAAATCTGACTTCGGAGTTGATAATTCTGGTATTGGAAGCAATTATGGTAGAACTCTCCTGTAAAAGCGAATACGCAATCTTAGCTTTGCTGGAGCTTGCCGATTGCTACGATGAAGGCGAGCCTCTGCAAATTCGCCAGATAGCGGCTCAGCAAAATATTCCCGATCGATATTTAGAGCAGTTGCTGGCTACCATGAGACGCTGCGGGCTGATTCGTAGCCAGCGAGGAGCTAAGGGAGGTTATATCTTGGCGAGGGAACCGTGGAAAATTACACTCCTAGAAATTATCAACTGTCTCGAAGGCTCAGAGTTCGATCGCTCTGAAAAAGACTCGCCCGCTCAAACTGTAGAAAGTGCGGTGATTTGGGAAGTTTGGCAAGAAGCTCGATCGATTGCCAACTCAGTTTTGCAAAAATATACGCTACAGGATCTGTGCGAAAAGCGCAATGGCAGACGGCAGCTCGATATCATGTATTACATCTAGTTAAAATATTGCCAACTAGGAATTAACATTTACTTTCAACCACAAACTGACAAAGATTATGCGTATTGCTGGCGACATTACAGAATTGGTAGGGCGGACGCCCTTGGTGCAACTCAACCGCATTCCCCAAGCCGAAGGCTGCGTGGCTCGGATTGTGGTAAAACTCGAAGGCATGAATCCGGCAGCATCGGTGAAAGACCGGATCGGTGTGAATATGGTCAATCAAGCCGAGGCCGAAGGGCTGATTGCTCCGGGAAAAACGGTTTTGGTAGAACCGACTTCTGGCAATACCGGAATTGCTTTAGCAATGGTGGCGGCGGCTAAGGGCTACCAGTTGATTTTGACCATGCCGGATACGATGAGCACGGAACGCCGATCGATGTTGCGCGCTTACGGGGCCCAACTAGAACTGACTCCCGGAATTGAGGGCATGAGCGGCTGCATCCGTCGCGCTCAAGAGATTGTGGACAAAACTCCCAATGCCTATATGTTGCAGCAGTTTCGGAATCCAGCGAACCCCCAGGTTCACCGTTCGACAACGGCTGAGGAAATTTGGGAAGATACAGACGGCGAAGTGGATTTCCTGATTTCTGGGGTTGGGACTGGCGGTACGATTACGGGTATCTCGGAGGTGATTAAGTCCCGGAAACCCGAGTTTAAGGCGATCGCAGTTGAGCCGGCCAACAGTCAGATACTGTCGGGCGGAAAGCCTGGGCCTCACAAAATTCAAGGTATCGGTGCTGGTTTTGTGCCGCCGGTGCTGAATGTGGATTCGATCGACGAAATTATAGTTGTTACCGATGACGAGGCGATCGCCTATGGCCGTCGATTAGCCAGAGAAGAAGGACTTTTGTCGGGTATTTCCAGCGGTGCGGCACTATGTGCGGCGGTGAAAGTCGGCAAGCGTCCCGAAAATGCAGGGAAATTGATTGTGATGATTCAGCCTAGCTTCGGCGAACGCTATCTCAGCACTCCTTTGTTCCAAGATCCAGAACTCAATCTGGCGATGGCCCTTAACTAGGCTAGCCTCCGGCCCAAGTCGCAGAAATAGAGAGCAGGGCGTAGACTGTACGCTCTGCTTGGCTTTTGAGTAGATTAAAGAATGGCGATAGATTGTAGCTTTCTCGATCGCCAATGATGCCGAATTTCTGAAGGCGCTTTTTTTTGAACCGCTTTCGGCGTGTTAGCGAAGCGGGCGCTGACCGCTATTGTGGCGAAGGAAGAGAAAAGAAAAGAAGGAGCTAACTGTTGGCGGGAGCAGCGCTATATGAGTTCCCAAGGTCGATCGATTTGCCCCCTCAAAAGCCTCAATGTTTTTCTAAAATAGATTTATGATAAGTTGAAAACTGAGGTTTTTTACTGACAATTTTTGACATTTATATCAGATAAATACTTAAAAATTTAGCAAAAAATGATATTTTTGTCAAGCACTTTTTACCCGATTATCTAGATTTCAAGGAAATAACAGCGTGTCTTCCGTTATCAATCACTACAAAACCCTAAAAATTAGCCCAACCGCAACACAAGCCGAGATTAAACAAGCATACCGCCGTTTAGTCAAATTATTTCATCCAGACAGCCGCAGCGACATAGCGGGTCACGAAGAGATTGTCCGCCTCAATGCAGCCTATGAAATATTAGGAGACCCCCAGCACAGACAATCTTACGATCGCCAACTTTCCGAGCAAACCGAACAGCAATCACCCAGCGCACCAAACGTCAGCCGCCAGCAAAAACAAACAGCAAGGGAGGCGGATGAACTAATGGAACAGTGGCTGATTAAAGTATACAAACCCGTCAATAGAATGCTGAACAGCATCTTGAAACCACTTAAAAAGGAAATAGACGAATTGTCAGCAGATCCGTTTGATGACGAACTGATAGAAAAGTTTCAACTTTATATCGAAACCAGCCGCGAGTTTCTCAAAAAAGCTCATAACTTTTTTACATCCATGCCTAATCCATCTAATGTAGCCGGAGTTGCGGCCCATCTCTACTACTGTATCAATCAAGTCGGAGACGGCATAGAAGAATTGTATTTATTTACCCTCAATTATGACGATCGCCACTTGCACACCGGTCAAGAACTGTTTAGAATTGCCGCTAGACTGCGGCGGGAAGCGCAGGAGGAATTAAAAATTAAAGTTTAATAAAAGCAGATTGTTCCCTCTTCCCTCTTCCTTCTTCCTTCTATCCTTTACATCCGTTACATCCGTTACAAAATCCGTTGCCGAACTTCCCTCTTCCTTCTTCCTTCTATCCTTTACATCCCGTACATTGCTCGTTGCCGAACTTCCCTCTTTCAAATTCCAAAAAGAACTTGAATGCGCTTGCGAATTTTAATAAAAGGAGTTTGTCCCAGAGAGTCGCCATCCAACAATCCCAAGTCTCTCAAAGCTTGCTGGCGTTCCGACAATTTTTGAGCAATCTGATCGGCTAAATTGGGTTGTTCTCTTAAAAGTTTTTGCAAATCGTGACGTTCCACCACAAACAAAATTGCATCTTCGCTAGTTTTAACAGTCGCCGTTCTCGGAGTACCCAACAGCAAAGATATTTCCCCAAAAAACTCGCCCTCATGAAGCGTAGCAATATACTGACCTGCTTTTTGAGAAAGAACTTCTACAGTACCCGAAAGAATAATATAAAAAGAATCGCCAGGGTCATTTTCCTTACATACAACCTGTCCCGCTGGAAACAGTTGTCGGTAGCCATATTCAATTAACTGCCGCAGTTCTAAATCCGTACACTGTTCAAAATAAGTTACTCGCCGCAACAAATCTCGCAGCGTCCAATTATTAGGGGATTTAGGTACGGAATTTTTAGGTTCAGAAAGTGTGGAATTAGATTTTAAATCTGCTGAATATTTGGTATTATGCGGAAATACTTTGCCGTTGGAATTCTCGTCTTTGTTATTGTGAAAAAAATGAGTTAACTCTTGCGGATTTCGCAGCCACAAATCCCGCTGTGGAAAAGGGATTTCGATATTTCGGTGGCGAAACTCGTAATCTATTAAAAAATTTACTGCACTTTTAATAGCATCGCTTTCCTGTGGCTGGTCAATCCAAACTAAAAGTTCAAAATTTAAAGCGTTATCTCCAAAACCGCGAAACCATACTTTAGGAGAAGGATGGGACAAGACATTCGATTCCATCCGCGCCGCAATTAATAGTGCTTCCGTAACTATTACTGGGTCAGATCCGTAAGCAACGCCGACGGGGATGTGGAGGCGACATCTGGGGTCTCTGTAACTCCAGTTAATAATGTTAGTTTCGACAAATTTAATATTTGGTATAATCACAAATAGTCCGTCAATTGTTTTGATAATTGTAGAGCGGATTGAAATAGTTTCTACTGTTCCTAATAAATTGTCTATTTCAATAAAATCTCCGACTCTAATTTGGTGTTCAAATAGCAGGGTGAGACCGCTGATAAAGTTGCTGGCTAGATTTTGCAAGCCGAAGCCGAAACCAATACCGACAACCCCAGCTAAGACGGTGAGAGAAGTGAGGTTGAGGCCGGCACCTTGCAGGACAAATATACAGCCAAGGGTTGCTAAAATATAGCTAATTATAGTGGAAATTGCTTCTCGACTGCCGCGATCCAATCCCATCCGAACTAGCAAACTGCGCTTGATTCCTTCACTAATAATCTTAGCTATAATCAAGGCAAATATAGCTAAGATTATGAGTTTGACGATCGCACTGATGGACAGATGAGTGTCCCCGATATAGAAGAGTGGGGTTGTCATCGCACCCGAAAAATGTTCAAAAAAGCGATCGGCTCGTGCAGTAATCGAATTCATTAATATTGGGTAATGGGTAATTGGTGATTAGTTTTGAGCGCAACTGAACCGCAAACTGCTAACTATTGCAGAGCTTAGGCGAAAAACTCCAACTGTGGAGTGTCCTGTGTGGCAAAAAGGTCGATTCCCTACCCTTCGGGAACGCTTCGCGAACCGGATATATCCGCACGCGCGTACTTTCTCAAATGCTCGTAACTGATGAGTTAGCAAATGATGGCGAAAAACTATTTTGTAGCGGTATTTTCGGCCGGATATCTGTGTTGTGGTGTAAAATGGGCCCGGCGGCTCGATCGGCGACGTGTTGCCAATATTTGGAAAATTGGTAGAAATTCATTTACAGCACCCTCTAATAATCGAAAAATTCCAGCAAAAATTAGTTTATCCTTAAGAAGCGAGTCCTTTACAGAACTTAACAAACTTACCCTACTTGACTTTTATGCAGTGCATCATCAATCGTCGGGCACAGTTTTCGGCGAGTCACCGGTACTGGCTGCCGGAGTTAAGCGAAGCCGAGAACTTTGAACGGTTTGGCCCAACTGCTCGCGCACCGGGACACGGACACAATTACGTCCTTTACGTTTCCATGATAGGAAAACTCGACGAGTACGGCATGGTGCTCAACCTGTCTGATGTCAAGCACGTCATCAAACGGGAAGTTACCAAGGATCTCGATTTTTCCTTTCTCAACGAAGCGTGGCCGGAATTTGAGCAGACTCTGCCAACTACTGAAAACATAGCACGGCAAATTTGGCTGCGGCTAGCCCCTCATTTACCTCTGAGCAAAATTCAATTGTTTGAACATCCCGAACTTTGGGCTGAATATTTAGGAAACGGAATGGAAGCTTATTTAACTTTGTCCACTCATTTTAGCGCGGCCCATCGGTTGGCTCGTCCCGATTTGAGCTTTGAAGAAAACTCGGAAATTTACGGCAAATGTGCTCGTCCCAACGGTCACGGTCACAATTATCATTTAGAGGTGACTGTTAAAGGGGAAATTGATGCGCGGACTGGCATGATTGCTGATTTGGGAGCTTTGCAAAAAGCCATTGACGATTATGTTGTTGAACCTTTCGATCACACTTTTTTAAATAAGGATATTGCTTATTTTGAGAATGTTGTGCCGACTGCGGAGAATATTGCTGTTCGGATCGGGCAATTATTGCGATCGCCCATTCGGGAATTGGGCGCCGAGTTGCACAAGATTAAGCTGATTGAAAGTCCGAATAATAGCTGTGAAATTTTCGGTGCTGATTTAGAGGAAGTGGCGGCACAAAGTCAGCAGCCGGAAGCGGTTTTAGCTAAGGTTTAGATTTAAAAATCGCATCGTTTGGGGCGGGTTCACCCGGATCTTTGGCTAATTGTGCAGATTGGTGAAGCCCGCCCTACCAGCCTAATGATGATTCCGAGAGTTTTTCAACCGGATTAGGCGCGAGAATATATTTTTGGACAAAAGTTCCACAGCCAGAATTATTGGCAGTTTTCCTGAAAAGTCAGGCTGCGCGCGTATTTTGGAGATAGTAAGTCAGCATTCCTCTAGTCAGCTATTCTAACTGCTGAGAGTATGAGGTCGATCGCCCGATCGCTGACAACCAAGCACCAATTTCTCCTAAATGTAAATGAGTTGACGTTTATGCGCGTCTCTAATCTAGCTCTCTTGACTCTGGCTGCCCTCGCATCCCACAATTTAACTGCTAATACTAGCGCCAATCCTGCTGCACATCCTATTTCTCCTGAGACACCGCAGGCTAGCAACTTTGTTGATGCCGTAAATAATACTGAATCGCGTCCGGCTGAGTCAATTAGCGAGCCTGAGACGATCGCCCACGAACAATTTTCCCCAAATACTACCGTATCCCGTCGGGCTGAGTCAATTAGCGAGCCTGAGACGATCGCTCACGAACAATTTTCCCCGCGAATTGCTGTAAAATCGCCGACAGGTTTGCTCGTAGCGGCCGCTCAACCGGATGTATCTGCTAGTGCAAAAACCAAGGCGAATCCTCCGGCTGCATCCGGCGATGAACTAACAAAATCTTTACAAGAAACCTGGCTAGCTAAATTAATCGAAACCGGGGCTGAAAGCAATCCTCAAGTTCGCGAGGTTTTCGCTTTTATCTCCCCGTCTAGTGGCAGTGCTGAATCTGGATATGGTTTTAATAGTACCATAACTCTGCTCAATATTTTACTAATTCTTGGTACTGTATTTCCACCGGTGACAATTGCATTTTTTTGGATGATGCGACGGCTGATAATCAAACAGTTGGTGGCTGATGCCAATAAACGATTGCAGGGTATTGGTGTATTGGAATCAGAACTCATAAATTCTAGCCAATTGAATCAAAAGTTGAGGGATGAATTAGCCGCGCAAATGGGTGCAGCTAAACAATCCATTGATTTTTTAACTAGAGAAACTGAACTTTCCAAATCTTCGGTGGAGCAAATTGAGACTCTCAAATCTCAATTTATTATGCACCTGCAAGTTTTGCTGAGAGAAGTTGACGATAAAAAATCTCAAATTGTTCAAGAAATTGCCCAAGTTCCCGCAGTTGTTGCCAAAGAAGCTCTCAAAGTCGCACATCAACCGGCTTTAAACAATTCCCAAAATTCGCAAACAGCGCCGGCTAGCAACGAAAATTTGATTGCTGACGATTATATCAAGCAAGCCGAAGGGCTTTATTTTCAAGGCAATTATGATGAAGCATTAGTCTGTTTGGAAAAAGCTGTTTTAGCGAATAAATTTTTGCATGAGGCTTGGTATTGGCGCGGAAATGTGTTAATAAAATTGCAGCGCCCGGAAGAAGCACTCGCCTGTTACGACCAATCAATATCTATTAAACCGGATAACTACGAAGCATGGTATAATAAAGCGCATTTGCTAGCAAAATTGCAGAAGTACGAAGAGGCGATCGTCTGTTACGAGCGAGCAAGTTCGAGCGAATCCCGAAAATACGCTTGTTGGCACAGTATAGCGGCTTTGTTGGGTCAATTGCAGCATTACGAAGAAGCGATCGCCAGTTACGATCGCGCCCTCGCTATCAAAGCAACCGACAGCGAAATTTGGCACAACCGAGGTGCGATGCTGGGCAAAGTACAGCAGCACGCAGCAGCAGTCGATTCTTACGATCGCGCTCTTGAACTCAATCCGAAGAGATACGAAACTTGGTACAATCGAGGCAATATGCTGTGGAGACTGCTCCGCTACAGCGATGCTATTGATTCTTACGATCGGGCGATCGGCATCCGATCCGATAAATACGAAGTTTGGTACAATAGAGCTGCTGTGCTCGGAAAATTGCAGCGATATCAAGAATCGATCGAATCCTACGACAAAGCAATCGCCCTTAAACCGCAGGATTTTGAAGTGTGGCACAACCGAGGCGTAGCTTTCGAGAAACTCTCGCAGCACGAAGCAGCAATTGCCTCTTACGAATCAGCAATTACCCTTAATTCAGAGTGTTACGAAGCTTGGTTTGGTAAAGGCGAATCATTGGCAAAATTGCAGCGCAATGAAGAAGCGATCGCAGCTTATGAGAAAGCGATTGCTATTAAGCCAGACTCCTACGATGCTTGGCACCACTTGGGCACAGCTTTGTCAGAATTAAAGCGCTATGAGGAAGCAATGGCAGCTTACGATCGAGCTATTGCCATCAAACCCGAAAATGCCGAAGCTTGGCGCGATCGAGGCGCAATTGTATCAGAATTAAAGCAGGATACAGACAAAATTGAATCGGGTGAAAAAGAGACTTAAATAGTCCTGGACGCACGGGTGGTCAGAAACCGGGTTTTTTGCGAAAATACTGCATCCCGACCTTTAAAACTGGTAAAAACCCGGTTTCTTTGGTATTTATGCGTCCACGACTATTAAATTCAGTCCCAATCCGGTTGTTCAAAATTTATAGGTGCATCCCTCCCGTTGTTGACGAGTATTTAACGAGACTTGATAGCGGGCATTTAAATGCTTTTTGTCTAAGGATTGTCATCGAAATTTTTCCTTTTTTTTTCGCTGCGTTTGGGGCGGTTTTTTTTTATGGTAAATTTAGGGAAGCTGCAAACAAGGAGAATAGTTATATGTCTGTTCAGCTTCAAAAACGGTTATTTACAGTAAAAGAATATCATTTGATGACTGAGGCTGGTATTCTCTCGGAGGGCGATCGGGTAGAACTCATAGAAGGAGAGATTGTTAAAATGGCTGCAATTGGTACTCGTCACGCAAGTTGTGTGCGGCGACTGATCCGCAGTTTTAGCGTAATTCCAAAAAATCTTGCTATTTTGGGTGTCCAAGACCCTATCCAGTTGACTGAGCGGACTGAACCTCAACCGGATGTTGTATTGCTGGAACCTCGCGCTGACTACTACGCCACAGCCCATCCAGTACCGTCTGAAGTTTTGCTGTTAGTTGAGGTTTCAGATAGTACGGTTGATTATGACAGAGATGTGAAAGTATCGATTTACGCTCGATCGCTCATTCAAGAAGTTTGGCTGGTAGATTTAGTTGAAAATTGTTTGGAAGTCTACCGTCAGCCAGGCCCGAACGGCTATAGTTTAATGCTCAAGTTTTGGCGCGGTCAACAAGTTGCGCCGCTGGCTTTTCCCGAATTGGAAGTGAGCGTTGATTTTATATTGGGTTAGGGCGATCGCGCCACTCGTAAACCTACTGCTATCTTAACTTACAATATATTTAACAGCCCAAATCAGCGCAAGTTCTATTAGGTGGGTAATCAAGTGCTGTATTGCACTTATATAGAATTTGTGGCTAATTGATAGCGACAGGTTAGAGCTGAAACACAGGAATCTCTAATCATAATTAACGCTACTTTTATGCAATACTTACTATTCCAAATTTGCCAAATAATAGGACGCAATTTCTAACCTCTTCATAACATTCTCTAGGCTAGTAAGATTGCGTACTTTTTGAGCTACTCCACTAAAGTTATTATCTTCTGTAAGTGATTTATAGCGTTCTCCCAGTTGTTCAAGATTATTAATTTGGCCTTGTTCTAACCTGCGGGCAGTAACTACCATTACAGCTTCAAAGTAAGTAGGTATCAATAATTTTTGAGGTTTAAAAGCTTTGTTGCCAAGACCTTTATGGAGCAATTCAATTGTTGGGATAAATGCGTTTATTATTTGTTCTTCTGATTGGCGGGCTAGGTGCCTATTTTGCCTCATGTATTGATTAAGAAATTCTTTTAGAGAAGGCTTATAATCGTTTCCCTCGAAGTAAAAAGCCAGGAATCGTAAAATAAGTTCTTGATCTTTCCCGTTTTTGTCTGGGAGGCCAAATATCTGACGCCACGCTGGGTTTTTATTTAGTTGCCTTAGCAAATTATTGAGTTCGCCGTGATAGATGCAAGCACGAATTTCCTGCGGTTTAAGGATAGTACCTCCGGTATTCAGCCTTTCAAAGATATAGTAAATACTACTCTCGTCGTTTGCATAAAGTGGCTCGACAACTGTAGCCGATACAACCGAGTCATCTAACTGGCGTCGGTATGCGTCTTTCAGTGATTTATATGTCTCCTTCTCAAATTCTGTATGAACCCCTTTCAGAGCAAACGAGTGCCTACTGTTGAGAAACTTGCCTTGATAGAAATATAAAAGGCTACGTAATCTTTGCTGACCATCAATCACCAGCAGTTTTTTTGTTTCTCGCTCTTTTGCTAGAAATATGCCGGGAACTGGCAGACCAAGCAAGAGTGATTCTATAAAACGCGATGCTTGTTTTGGTTTCCAGACATAAGCACGCTGGAAGTCGGGAATAAATACGTCTTCGCTTTCCAGGCGTCTAACTAGACCCGCTACATCAAAATCAATTCGAGAAACTGCTATGGAAAATCTGGAGGGAATAATGTCCTCCTCATCTTCCCCGCTATCATCTTCCCCGCTATCCTGAATATCGTTTTCCTGTTCCTCATCTGCTAGATGCTTTGGGGGAGATGTCTCGCTGTTTGACTCAAATGTATTCATCTTGTAGCCTCCTTTCTGCCTGAGTTATTAGATATTATAGACCGATCGCTCCCCTCATCTATCTCTCAATATTAAGATTTCCTTAGTTGCTGCCGTCGCGCATAGAAATCGGTGATACAATCAACAGCTTAGCTAGGGGTGCCCGAATATCCGGGCTGAGAAAACACCCTTAGAACCTGAGTCTGGGTAATACCAGCGGAGGGAAGCTGTTTATCAAGGACATAAGATATGCGTACCGAATGGATCGCTAAGCGTAGCGGGCACACCAATGTATCTCAAATGCACTACGCCCGCCAAGGTGTAATTACTGAGGAAATGCACTTTGTTGCTAAGCGAGAAAATCTCCCGCCAGAACTGATCCGCGCCGAAGTAGCGCGTGGACGGATGATTATTCCGGCTAACATCAATCACACGAATTTAGAACCGATGGCGATCGGCATTGCCTCTAAATGCAAAGTCAATGCTAATATCGGTGCATCTCCCAACTCTTCCAATATGGAAGAAGAAGTTGACAAGCTTAAACTAGCAGTGAAATACGGCGCTGATACCGTGATGGACTTGTCCACTGGCGGCGGCAATTTGGATGAAATTCGCACTACGATTATCAAAGCTTCACCGGTGCCGATCGGTACTGTACCCATTTACCAAGCACTAGAAAGCGTTCATGGTAATATGGAAAGTCTGACCCCCAATGACTTTCTTCACATCATTGACAAACACGCTCAACAAGGTGTTGATTACCAAACAATTCACGCCGGAATTCTGATCGAGCATTTGCCGTTGGTAAAAAATCGGCTGACTGGAATCGTCTCTCGCGGCGGCGGCATTTTGGCGCGGTGGATGCTGCATCACCACAAACAAAATCCCCTCTACACTCACTTTAACGACATCATTGAAATCTTCAAAAAATATGATGTTTCGTTTAGTTTGGGAGATTCTCTGCGTCCCGGTTGCACTCACGATGCTTCTGACGAGGCTCAATTAGCTGAACTCAAAACTTTGGGACAATTAACTCGCAAAGCTTGGGAACATGATGTGCAGGTAATGGTGGAAGGCCCAGGCCACGTTCCGATGGATCAAATTGAGTTTAATGTCAAGAAACAAATGGAGGAATGTTCCGAAGCACCCTTCTATGTTTTAGGGCCGTTGGTGACAGATATTGCGCCTGGATACGACCACATTACCTCAGCAATTGGGGCAGCGATGGCTGGTTGGTACGGTACTGCAATGCTGTGTTACGTGACACCGAAGGAACACTTAGGATTGCCGAATGCTGAGGATGTCCGAAACGGGCTGATTGCTTACAAAATCGCGGCTCACGCTGCAGATATTGCACGGGGCCGTCCGGGTGCGCGCGATCGCGATGATGAACTCTCGAAAGCGCGTTACAATTTCGATTGGAACCGTCAATTTGAGCTGTCATTAGATCCAGAACGGGCAAAGGAATATCACGACGAAACTTTGCCAGCGGATATCTACAAAACTGCTGAATTCTGTTCGATGTGCGGCCCTAAATTCTGTCCCATGCAGACTAAGGTTGATGCCGATGCTTTGACGGAATTAGAGAAGTTTTTGGCTAAGGAACCTGTAGCCCAAAGCTAATTGGATTAATTCGTAGGGTGGGCATTGTCCACCTTACTTAATCGTAAAGCTGTTTCGTTTCTTGTGGGGCGGGCATCCAGCCCGCCCAAAATTAGCGTGCTGATGGCGCACCTTACTTAAGGTTATATAGCAATCCTAAATCATTTGTGAATTTCTTACTCCCTCCCCTTGGTAAGGGGAGGGTTGGGGTGGGGTAAAAAATTTACGACTCCTGCAAGGATTTCTATATTAAAAGGAGTTTCCGAAAAGGAGAATTGCTATGTTCCCTTGCAGGTACTTTTTTGTTACCAAGGAATCCAGAATTTTATCGAGATTGGGATGAGCCAAAAAAGTAGCTATTTGCTGTTTAGTTAATAGCTTGCCATCTGCGTCATGCCCAAATTATTTATTTCGCCTTTTCAAGATAAAACTCTTCATCAACTCAATTTCGTATAAACTCCACTCGCCTCGCAAACCCAGTGCCCAAGAATGAATCGAATTGCCACCGCGATAGTCAATTAGCGGCCTACCCTGTACTGGTAAACTAACTGAGCGTCGGGATTGATTTCGCTGCTTAATACGAATTCTGTTTCCAGATTCAAGGAACCAGCGGCGGATTCAAACGCTAATCTAATGCCGTCTCTTCCTGAGAATAAGCCAATAAAACGGATTTTTTTCAGGGCCATTAAGTTGGCGGTAAAAACTCATATTTTGTACTATTTTTTAAGGGAGGCAGAGCCTCTATATCTTCATTACCAGGCAGAGCCTGGTAACGAGAAACGAGAAATTTTCAATTCGTAGGGTGCGTTAACGCCGTGTAACGCACCGCCAGCCTCATGCACCATTTTAGCTAAGTAAAAGATTTACCTGGAGATGTTAGCTCGCGCTGTCTGTTGGCACGTTGAAAGAATGCGGCGATCGTTTGAGCTAATTGCGCGAATAGAATGCAGATTTGTTAGCTGAGTATTGATTTCAACTGTTTGAACTTTTCCGGCTGAGATTGCCTTCCCGTACAGTGTATTTCCCTGAATTTTACCAGTGAAGCACGCAAAATCCGATCGCGGCGCGTAGATTGCACCAACGACGCGATCGTCCTGGCGTTGAAACACGATATAGTTTTGAAGAACTTGGTTGGGCTGTGGCGAATCTCCGTACAGGTAAATACCATCTGGCAAAGCAGCAACATTAGTCTTCGATGGATTTTGTTGTGCTTGAATCGGTTGTGGCTGAATGCCAACACCAATTAGTGTCAGAGGAAAAATAAAGGCTGTTGCCAGTAGTTTCCATTTCTCTTTAATAGATGCAGGTAAAATCATTACTGCTTCTCCTTGCGTCGTCATCTAACATATTAAAACAATCTTCTCTAGTTAATATCTCACTCAGGTTATAATTTCGCTCTGCTAAAATCAGCCGATTGGTATAGATTCTGAACCTGAAAGCTTGCGCTTGTTTAGCACCGAAAACTTTATTTTCCCTTGTCCTCCAAGTGCCTGAGCTGATTTTGATAAAATTAGAGCAGACATAGTTTCTAATCCCACCCCATAAAACACCGATCTAACCTTGATGCCGATGCTTTGGCGGAATTAGATAATTTTTTGGCTAAGGAACCTGTAGCGCAAAGCTAGTTGCTAGGGTGAGCGGAAACACTCCGCCCACCCTTCCCAATTCACCGGGCGCTAACTTTTTGTTTGGTAGAGTACAAAACATTCTGGATAACTTCTAGAGCAACAGCTTTAACTACATTAATACTTACACTATTACCCAGTTGATGATAAGCTTTCTCATCATTAGGATGCAAAATAAAACTATCGGAAAAACCTTGTAACCGCGCCGCCTCGCGGGGAGTAATCCTGCGGACTCGGTTATGATAGTAAACTCCTAATCTATTAGCATCACTGGCAACAATTGTTACCGAAATTTTATGTGGATCGAGAAATTTATAGACTTCAAAGGAAAAATTACCGGATACAGGTTTGTATTGATTGTTGTTCCGTTGCAGGTACTTTTTTCTTACCAAGGAATCCAGGATTTCATCGAGATTGGGATGAGCAAAAAAAGTAGCTATTTGCTCTTTAGTTAATAGCTTGCCATCTTGGTCAGCTCCAAATTCTTTATTGCGCCTTTTCAATATAAAAAGATTCATTAATTCAATTTCGTCTAAACTGCACTCGCCTCGCAAACCCAGTTCCCAAGAATGAATCGAATTGCCACCGCGATAGTCAATTAGCCGCCTACCGTGCAAGCGACTGAAATCATTGTTAACTATTTGTTTCAAGGCATTAACAAATTCTGGCGAACAATCATATTTTGGATCTGGATTGTCTTCCAAAATATCTGCAACTGTGACAGGTTGACTTAACGGGGAAAAGAACGATAGCTGTTGATGACTAGAGGAATGCGAATCTTTTGGGCCTAAGTCGGTAATTAACCCTAATTTGGGCGAAGCATTCAATATTCCTACTAGGTAAACTCGGACGCGGTTCTGAGGTAAACTAAAGTTAGAGCTGTTGAGCAAAAAATAATCGAAGCTGTAACCTCGGCTTTTGATTTCGCCCTTAATAGTTTCGAGGGTTCTGCCGCCGTCGTGGCTGACAAGCCCCCGCACGTTCTCGAAAATAAATGCTTGAGGTTTAAAGGTATCAATTAACCTTGCAATCTCAAAAAATAGGGTGCCTCTGGTGTCTCCAAAGCCCTCTTTTTTGCCAGCATAGGAGAAAGACTGACAAGGAAATCCCGCTAGTAAAATTTCATGTTCAGGCAGTTTGTCAATTAATCGGATGTCGCCTAAAGGTGTGTCGGCAAAGTTTTTCTGGTAAACTAACTGAGCGTCGGGGTTGATTTCGCTGCTTAATACGCATTCTGTTTGCAGATTCAAGGAACGAGCGGCGGATTCAAACGCTAATCTCATGCCGCCTATTCCTGAGAATAAGTCAATAAAACGGATTTTTGGCATAGCCTTAAACTGGGTGGTTAAGATTGATATCTTGCACCATTTTTAACATGAGGCAGAGCGAAAGCATCTGCGTTACCAGGTAGAACCTGGTAACGAGGGGAATCGCACTTTTGCCTATTTTTTGCTAGCCATCCACTTTTGCAGATCGTTAATCGTAAAAACTGTTTCAAAGTCCAATCCAACAGATTGATAAAACTCGGCACCACCTTGCTCTCTGTCAATCAGCGACAACACGCGATCGACCTTATAACCAGCCGCCCGCAGCCTTTCCACCGCCTGCATCGCCGACTTACCCGTCGTCACCACATCCTCCAAAACCGCCACATTCGTCCCCTCTGGCAACAGCGGCCCCTCAATGTACGCCATTGTCCCGTGTCCCTTCGTCTCCTTTCTGACAATTAGCGCCGGAATCGATCGACCTTCCAAAGCCGAAACCACACTCACAGCAGTTACAATCGGGTCAGCACCCAAAGTCAAACCGCCCACAGCTTGCACATCCGACGACAGCATCGACAACAGCAAACGTCCCGTTGCCAAAGCACCTTCAGCGTGCAGCGTCACCGGTTTGCAGTTAATGTAATAAGAACTTTTCTGCCCTGAAGACAGCACAAAATCGCCTTCGCGATAGGCAAACTCGCACAGCAAATCTAGAAGTCGATCGCGCAACACCTTTAAATCCGCAGCATCCATAACTCACACCCTATAAAAAACACAAATAATCCGCCGATAATCAGTTTATCAAAAAATTGGGTTGAAAATCCCGTCTTTCGCTTGACCGAAGGCATCCAGGATAAAAGCCCCCGGATTCATTCCAACGCGCCAACTCAGGACCCAGAAATAAAAAACCTGTCTCCGATGAAACTTGCCGAACGTATTTATCCGTGCGGTCAATGCTTCAATTCTAAAATCTAAAATCTAAAATCGATTGACGGCTTTTTGATAGAATACACATGGTTGTAATTCCCAAGGTGGGCGGTTGTGAAGCGGCTTTTAGTCGGCCCCCTCGAACCTGAAAGCTTTTTAAAAGCAAAAAGAAGGGTAGCGAAAACCTTGTAAAATAGAGCTGGGGAATCAACGCATTCTCACCCACCAGAAAATCAATAATTTGTTTCAATCAAGTAGGGTGGGGCACACCCGAACTCTAGGTTCGTATCCTAGTACGCTTTTGGAGATAGACCCTCTGGGGTGGTTGTGAGTTAAGCTCGTCAATTGGTGCAATTGCACGGTTGAAAAGTTTAAGGATTGCCGAAAGGACGCAACATTTTAAGGTCAGTCGCTGAATTAAGAATCCCTGTCCTTTAGGTCAGGGAGTGTCAAATTGGAATCGGAATTAATTAAGGAGGCCCAAATATATGAGTCAAAAGTTAAAAAGCCTAAGCGGCGCGTTGATTCTCGCTGTCGCCTCTGCCGCAATGGCATACGTCAAACCAGCTCAAGCACAAACAGAGCGATTTCACCCGATTGCCGACGACTTCAACCGACAATACTTTGAAGCTTCAGGAGACTTTTACCACAACGTCAGCTTGCAAGGTTACTTGGGCGACTATTTAGGCATCGGTTCCCCCAGCGGCGTCGTTGCCTTTCCCGAAAAAGAAATCGAGCGGGATGCCAGTCGCCTCAGCGGCCTTTACCGACGAGTCATGCAGCGACAAGTTTCCAGCGACCCGATTCTCCGCGTCCCAGATGCAGTCAATCCCTTCGATGCCTCAATCATGGCACTCCCTGCTGCTTGCCAGCTAGGACCTCAACCAAGCGGCTGTTTCCCTACTCCCGCCGGACTCCAAGATCAGTTTACACTTCCAAGACAGCAGCAAGATTCACCGACTGATCCAGGGCCCGTTAGAGGACTTTATCAAGTATCGCCCCCTGGTAGAAATTAACTGCCAGTTCGGTATAAGTTTCCGGTTGCATCCTAATTAATATTACCCACAGTCAGGACACGGCAATGCCCCAGGCGTGTCAAATTAAGCTTTTCGTCCGCTAGTCCTCCCGCCTACCCGGCAGTCCGCCAGGGAATGAATTCCACGGGGCTTATAGCGAAAGTCCTCTCAAAGAGGACTGAATAATTCCTTAGTCCTCTGAAGCGAGGACTTCAGCTTTGAGGCAGGGGTTTCAACCCCTGTCGGAATATCGGTTTAACGTGTTTGTTGACACCAATGGGCAATGCCGTTTCCTGCAATTAATCGGGCGATAGTTACATCTCTCGCGAGCGCCATCGATTATTTTGGGGTAGGGAAACGGCAATGCCGTGTCCTCCGTTGCTCAAACTTATGATGAAACAATGCTGCCATCAGGCATGATTGTTCCTTTCAAAATAGCTTCGCCCAAATTAGCTCCCGCCAAGTTCGCTCCTCGGAGATTTGCCCCAGTCAAATTAGCCCCTCTCAAATCAGCTTTGCCAAGGTTTGTCCACCGGAAATCTGCCGCGCTCAACTGTGCAAAACAGAGATTTGCCCGGAAAAGATATGCTGCAGTGAAGTGAGCTTCTGCGAGGTTAGCTTTAGAGAAATTGGCTGCATAGCAATGTGCTTCAATCAATTCGGCTTGAGTCAGATTGGCTTGACTGAGATTAGCACAGTTGAGGTTCGCGCCCATCGCATTAACTCGAAACATCACCGCACCGATTAAATTCGCCTCTCCAAAATCGGTTTGTTGGAGATTGGCACCGCTAATGTCCGCGCCAATTAAATTAGCACCGCTCAAATCAGATCCTCTGAAGTCAGCCGCTTGGAGGTTGGTTCCAGTTAAATTAGCTTTAATTAAATTAGCTTCCAGCAGTTGCGCTCCGGCAAGATTTGCTAAACTAAGATTAGATTCAGCAAGGTTTGCCGCAATTAATTTAGCCTTAAACAAATCTGTTTTAAAAAGGTTCGATCGCCAAAGATACGCACCTCTGAGATTTGCTTCGGCGAGGTTAGCTTCACTGAGATCCGGTTCTATATTTGGGTTGAGATTTCTCCATTCAATCCAACTAACTGCACCTTTTTTTAACAGCGCTAAATGCTGTGTGTTTGCCATAATTGCCTCTCCTTAAACGGCTATTCCTTGCGACCAAAAATTGCTGGATTTTCTCGACCCGTCACGCTTTCCACCGCCGCAATTGCTGCCTGGGAACCTGCTATAATATCTCGTTCTGCGCCGCCGAGGTAAAGCCGTCCGAAACTGCCTACAGCCTGAACCTCTAAGATGTTAATAGATGCGCCTTTTTCTGCTTCATTAGCCGCCAGCGCTGCATAGGCCGCGGGTTCTACTTCCAAGACGTAAAGCGTTTGTCCCGCCAGCAGCAACTGTCCGCGCCGGGTGCGGTTGATTAATTGTGTTTGGTGGGCATCAATATTGCGAATAATTTGACTGGAAATCACTCGTGGTTTGATACATTCTTCTCTGCGGACTCCGATGAATTCTAGAATTGCTTTACCTGCGGCCCGCGTTTCCCCCTGCTGACTCGAGTGTACTTCCAGAAGTCCGTACAAGCGTTCGACTATCTGTACTCCGGGGCGCACGGAGGCAGATTTGAGGGCGACATCGGTAATTCGGTTAATTTCGATACCGGGCGAGATTTCTATCCACAGCGACGCATCCCCTGGCAGCGGCAAGAATCCGGCGGCGACTGTGCCGATGTATGCTGCGTGCTGTGGCTGCAAGTTGTCTAGAAATACGTAGCTGCGTAGCTCTATACCCAAAAGTTTCTATCTCCGTCGATCGACTTCCAACAGTTGTCTGTGCAATATCTGAGTTTACCTTTTTTTGTAAACAACACCTTGTCTATTGTCGGGACTGCCGGAGTGCGTCATAACCGAGTGAGGTGCCAGACCCCCTATTTCTAGTACCGGAGTGCCTCCGCGAGCAATATTTCATTTTGTGTGCCTGCTAAAAATTTGATATCAATCTGTAGTTATAGGTGGAACATAACCATCTTTACTGCTAGAGGTGGATTTAACTTTAAAAGCCAATCGATATAGTTTTGATAGTTAAAGATTTTAGCCAACAGAGAGCATTTGAATTATGAAACGTTCTGATTTATCCAAAGCAATCGGTGCAGGTATTATAGCTGCTGGTTTAGCCCTAGCACCAGCTCATCTGCCTGCTTCAGCTCAGACAGATACAACTGGCGGTACTAACAACACTACAACCACCACCACTCCTCGCTCCGATGTCTACAATGCTGAAACAGATCGCGATTTTGATTGGGGATGGTTGGGACTGCTAGGCTTGTCTGGTTTGTTGGGTTTGATTCCCCGCAAACGTGAAGAAAATGTCCGCTATACAAGTACAACGAGTGAACGCGAGCCCGCCGTGCGTACTGACTACCGCTAAGAATTGAGTCTTAGGGCTGTGGGCATCATGCAGGGACAGGATGTTTTAACCTGTCCGATCAGTACCAATAATCATCAAAAAACCTCCATCTGTGGGGTTTTTTTATTGGAGATGATGCGCGATCGATCGACAATAAAATTGGTTACATCTGAAATATTGTACCATTGTCAATCAGATTTTTATGAACAGGCTTTCCGGCCTGTTCCACAAGAAAATTCACTTTTTGTGGAACAGGCCGGAAAGCCTGTTCCTGACAATGGTGCAATATCTCAGATATAAGCGGAATTGAGATTATTAACTTCTTCCTATCTTCTTCCCTTCTTCCTTTGCGTTCTTTGCGTCTTCGCGGTTCATTAAATAAAGACTTTTCAGACACAAAAAGACTTTAAATAAGGTTTTTGCCCGATCGATCGAGTACCTCCCAAACCGCCTGCACCAACTTTTCGGGGTCTAAAGGCTTACAAATGTGTCGCTGGAACCCCGCAGCCAGGGCCTGCTGATAGTCAATTTCTCCAGCATAAGCCGTGAGGGCGATCGCCGGAATCCGTCCCCCTTTGTCGGGCGCCAGAGCCCGAACCTGTCGCATCAACATATAACCGTCGGTATCGGGCATTCCAATATCGCTCAACAGCAAATCCGGCACAGACTGGGCTAAAACCGCCAAGGCATCGGCGGCGTTAGCAACTGCTGTAACGCTTGCCCCACACTCCTCAAGCAGAAAAACCACTAAATCTAGCGCATCCGCCTCATCATCCACCGCTAACACGCTGACACCGCTCAAATTGAAGGATTGATCCGGCGCCGCAGTTCCCGCAGGACTTGTCTGAGATGGGATGGGCATCAGAGGTATCCTGACAGTCAAGGTTGCACCTTTTCCTTCGCCGGGACTGGCGGATTTCACCGTGCCACCGTGGAGTTCGACGAGATGGCGGACGATCGCCAATCCTAAACCCAATCCGCCAAACTTGCGCGTCATCGAGCTGTCAGCTTGCCGGAAGTAGTCGAATACATAGGGCAGAAAATCAGGTTCGATACCTTTTCCAGTATCAGTTACAGTAATTTGGGCCTTAGTGTCAACCCGATCGAGAACGACTTGGATTTTGCCCGACGGCGGGGTGAACTTGACGGCATTTGACAGCAAATTCCAGACTACCTGCTGAAGTCTGCCCGCATCGCCCAACACCGGGCCCAGATCCGGTGCAAATTGAGTGGTGATTTGAATCGACTTGACTTGGGCCGCCAGACGCACCGTTTCAATAGCAGCGCCGATGACCTCGGCTAAATCCACAGGTGCAATATTCAAGCTAACCTTGCCTTGCAGAATCCCCGACACGTCGAGCAAATCTTCGATAAGCTGGGTTTGCAGTTTGGCGTTGCGCTCGATCGTCTCTAAGGCATAACGCTGCTTTTGGGGTGTCAGAAGATTCGATTGCAGCAGCTTCGCCCAGCCCATAATCGGGTTTAAGGGAGTCCGCAATTCGTGGGACAAAACAGCCAAAAATTCGTCTTTGACGCGGTTAGCGCGTTCTGCCTCTTCCCGCGCTGCCTTTTCGCGGGCTAGAAGGCGTTCCCGTTCCGCTTCTGCAACTTTGCGATCGGTAATATCGGTGTTAGTGCCACACCAGCGCAGCAGATTGTTTTGCTCGTCGTGAATCGGCACGGCGCGGGAGAGAAACCAGCGGTACGATCCGTCTTTGCCGCGCAAGGGGAAAGTATCTTCCCAGAGTTCGCCTGTTTCAAGGCAGCGCCTAAATTTTTCCACAACGCGATCGAGGTGTTCCGGGTGGTGTACCTTTTGCCAGCCCCAGCCTAGCATTTCTTCTAGGGTGGTGCCTGTGTAGTCAAACCAGCGTTTGTTATACCAGAAAATCCCCCCAGCAGCATCTGTCATCCAAGCCAACTGAGCGATGTTGTCAGCTAGAGCGCGGAACCGAGCCTCGCTTTCGTGCAGCTCATGCAGAGCTCGCGCGTGCAGGATCACCGTCCAGAGGCGAGCCACCACTTCTTGCATCAGCCAAACTTCATCGGGCCGCCAGTGCCGAACCACCCTTGATGTCACCAGCAAAAGAGCCACCCAGCGCCCTTCCTGAAGGCAGGGAACATCGACCAAAGCACGAATCGACACGGCACCGTAGTTATCGAATAAATGCGCTGTATGGGGGTAATTAGCGATATCTGAGATGACAAGTGTTTGACCTGCCATAGACAGGGCTTTCAGTTCTGGCGTCTTAAAGTCTGAGATTTGATAGGTGCCGACGGTGCTGGCCAGGTCGGACTGGTGCCAGTCTTGGTGGACAATTGCCCGATCGGCTTCTAAATCGATTTCGTGCCAGATGCAGCGATCGACCTTTAAATATTCTCCCAGACTTTTCATGGCTTCCCACAACATTTCTGTGGGGTTGAAGCGCTGTCGCAAGCGGGCTTCGAGATCGGAGAGAAACTGCTCGTTGAGTTGGGCTTGTTTGCGATCGTGAATATCGGTGTTTGTGCCGATCCACTCGACAATCTGGCCCGCTGCGTCGCGAATTGGCACGGCGCGGGACAAATGCCAGCGTTCCATCTGGTCTACTGCCCGCCGCAGGCGCAGCTCAATTTGATAAACTTCTCCGGTGATTTGACATTCTTCCCAGCGGGCCCAAGATTCTGCCAAATCCGAGGGCGGGACTAGGGATTGCCAATTGCTTTGAGCCGCTTCCTCGTAAGACATTCCCAGATATTCCAACCATTGTTGTTGATTGGTAAAGCGAATTTCCCCGCCGGAACTTACGTTCCAAAGCAGGTGGGGCAGCGACTCAGCCAGGAAGCGAAAGCGGCGGTCGCTTTCTGCTAAGCTTTCTTCTGCTCGTTTGCGATCGTCAATATCAATGCCGATACCAGCCCATTGCACCACCTTTCCCTTCCTGTCTTTGACGGGTACAAGTCGCGCTAGATGCCAGCGGTAATTACCATCAAACCTGCGTACCCGACACTCGAATTCGTAGGCTTCCCCGGCTGCAATCGCAGGAGTGCGCGTGGCGACAACTGCTGGCAGATCATCAGGATGAAATAATTGCAGCACCGGCGCAAGCATCGGCAATTCTGGCCTCATGCCGGTATAGGTTTTCCAGTGTTGGTTGCAAAACTCTAACCTGCCGTCGGCGGTGTTGATCCACATTAATTCCGGGACGCCATCGGCGAGGGTGCGGTAGAGATTTTCGCTGTGCCGCAGTGCTTCTTCTATTTGCCGGCGCTCGGTTTTGTCCTGCATAATTTTCAGGAAACCTTGCACCTCGCCGTCTGCGTCACGCAGGGGCATCACCAGCCCGCTGCCCCACAAGCGGCTGCCGTCTTTGCGGAGGTGCCAGCGCTCGTTTTCTCCTTTTCCCTGAGTCAGGGCGATGTGCATTTCTGCTTCCGGCTTTCGGGCAGCAGAGTCTTCTGGAGTAAAGATGATGCGTCCGTGCTGCCCGACGATTTCAGTTTCGGAATAGCCCAGCAATCTCTGGGCCCCTGCGTTCCAACTGGTAACCTGTCCGCCGATGTCGAGGGTGAAGATGGCGTAGTCTTTGGCGCTGTCGAGAATCAACTGCAGGTGGGTTTCACGATCGCACAGTGCTGCTTCTGCTTGTTTGCGCGGGGTAATGTTGCTGGTGAAGCCGACTATTTTGGTCGCTTCACCTTGCTGGTTGCGGATCAAACAGCCGCGTTCCGAAACATCGATCCAGCGCCCATCTTCGTGCCGGACTCGGTACTCGATTTCATAGCGATCGGGAATAGTCAAGATTGATTGCCCCCCGGCTTGGATGCGTGCCAAATCGACCGGATGGATGCGTTCTCTCCACCACTCTGGTGTTGCCGTTGCATCCTCTGGGTAGACACCGACGATCGAGCACAGTCCCTCGGAACGGTAAACTGAGTTTGCTGCCAAATCCCACTCAAACACCATGCCGTCGATCGCCCTTGTAGCTAATTGGAAACGGTTGTAGCTTTCTTGCAAGGCGAGTTCGGCCATTTTGCGAGCGGTAATTTCCTGTACCACGATATGAATCCCCACAATCTCTGGGCCCCTGTCTCTGAGCGGCCACCAATTCTGGAGCCAAGTGCGAACAACTGTGGGTTGATCCCTAGTTGCACCGGTGAGTTCATAATTCCGGATCGGTTCTCCGGTGTCTAGAAGGTGTCCCAACAAAGGTTCGGCTGTGTCTGCCCAGTCGGGGACAATTTCGCGCAGGGTATGGCCGATGTGCCTTTGTACGGCCAAGCCGTTCATTTGGGCAAACCGCTGGTTGATCCGCACGAACCGCAAATCTGTGTCTAAAACGGCTAAACCCACGGGAGTTGTTTGGTAGAGCGACTCTATCTCTACAAGTTGACGCCGCACGGTTTGTTCGCTCTCTTGTAGGGCGAGCTCGGCTTTTTTGCGATCGGTAGCATCAAATAATACTCCGATAAACCGCACTGCTTCGCCTGCTGCGTCGTAGAGATAGCGCCCGAACGCGCTCAACCAGCGGATTTCTCCGTTGTCGGCGCGGATGATCCGGTATTCGGGGGAGTAGAGCGATCGCGTTTGGCGAGCTGTTTTGGCTGCTTGCATGACTTGCTTGAAGTCATCTGGATGCACGCAGTTTTGCCAAACAGCCGCGCTTGCTTCGCCGCCCGGTGTCTGTTCGCAGCCCAAAATGCTGAAATGGGTCGCCGACCAAATTACTCGATGTGTTCGCACGTCAAAATCCCAGGTTGCCATGCCTGAGCCTTCGATGGCGACGCTCAAACGTTCTTCGCTTTGTTTCAAGGCAATTTCAGTTTGTTTGCGATCCGTGATATCTGTCACGGAACCCACAGCCCGCAGGGGATTGCCTGACTCGTCCCAAATTGCTCGCCCTCTTGCTAAAACCCATTTGTAGCGGCCGTCTGGACAGCGAACCCGGTACTCGCAGCAGTAATGTGAGGTTTCTCGACGCAAGTGCTGCTGCCAATTGATTTGCATTATCTCCAAATCATCGGGATGAATGTAGCTCAAAAATTGGCTGAACTCCTTGACTTCTTCGGGCTGACGTTCCAAAATCTCTAAACACCGATCGCTCAGAATCTGGCAATTTGTTTGCAGGTTGTGATCCCAAATGCCGTCGTTGTTGCCGGCACAGGCTAGCTGCCAGCGTTCTTGGCTTTCTCGCAAAGCTTCTTTGGTTTGATTGGCGCGATCGATTTGTATGGCGGCAACGGCAAAGTCTGCTAGGGCGATCGCGATCTGCAAGTCTTCGGCATCGAATTGGCGATCGGAATCGTGAGATACAATCCATATTGCCCCCAGCGATTGATTTTCTGCTTGCAGTGGCACGACTAACGCTTCGGCGATCGGCTTTTCTAGCTGCTGTAAGTCGGTGAAGTATTTTTCTGGAGCGAAGTAAAGCTGAGGAGTTTGGCGATCGATCGGGGTTCCCGACAAACGCAATTTGCGGGGTGTGTTTCTATGTTCTGCTGCTTCCCACGCTCCCGCTAAGGCCTCCCACCGAAAGATTTGTTCGGAAGTTGCATTTTCTTCTAGCAAGCAGACTCCGACGCTTCCTGCGTCGCACAAATCTTGAGCGATCGCCACCAGTGTTTTGAGCAGCGTGTGGGGTGAGGTTGCCAATTGTCGAGCCAGCGTTTGCAGCGCTCGGTTTTCTGCTTTTTGATCGTGCGATCGAGGGATGCGGCGCGACAGTTCATCGGCGATCGGAATGTCGGTTAAATTAGTTTGTGGGGTGTGCCAAGCTTCCATCAATTAGTGGTCTCTATGTCTTTCGGTCTGAGCTGGCGAGCGTATATCAGCGCCCTCTTCAACCATCTGCTACAAATTATAGCATTTACCCAGAGACAAAATTAGTTATCTATCTTGGTAATTACTTTTTATTTTTCAGGCTAGTGGATTGCCTTAGTTGCCTTTACTCTTGTCGCCGCCTTATGCACAATTTCATTCCAGAATCGCGCTTTTTTCCATATCTGACTTGGAGAGAAATTCAGTCTATGCCGGATAAGGAAAATACTGTGATAATTCTGCCGCTAGGTGCGATCGAACAGCACGGCCCTCATTTGCCTTTAATTGTAGATGCGGCAATTAGCGCGGCAGTTACAGGCAAAGCCCTGGCAAAGTTAGAGGCAAATATTCCCGCCTATGCTTTGCCACCTTTGTACTATGGCAAGTCGAACGAACACTGCCATTTTCCCGGTACAATTATGCTCAATGCTCAGACGCTTTTAGTAGTAATCAGTGAAATTGCAGACAGTATTTATCAGGCTGGCTTTCGGAAATTAGTGTTAATGAATGGTCACGGCGGACAGCCACAGGTGATGGAAATTGCGGCGCGGGATATTCATCAAAAATATCAGGATTTTTCGGTTTTTCCGCTGTTTGTTTGGCGCGTTCCTAATGTGGCTGCTGAATTATTAACTGCCAAGGAGTTGGAGTTGGGGATTCACGCGGGTGATGCAGAAACGAGTTTGATGTTGGCAATTTTGCCCGAACAGGTGAAAATGGAACTGGCCGTTTGCGAGTACCCGCAGGGTTTACCAACAGACAGTTTGCTGAGTATGGAAGGGAATTTGCCTTTTGCTTGGCTGACGCGAGAGTTGACTGAAAGCGGTGTGTTGGGCGATGCGACGGCGGCGACGAAAGAAAAGGGCTCTCGTATTCTCGAATCTCTCTCTGACGGCTGGGCACAAGTTATCAAAGATGTTTACAAATTTCGACAGCCTCGTAGTAACTAAAAATTAAGAATTAAAAATCAAAAATTCTTCTAATTTGTGTCAAAATGAGTCTAAGAAATTTTTTGAGTTGGAAAACTAACGATGAGTGTAAATTCTAAATTGCAGCGCGCTTTTGAGCAAGGTCGCGCCCTGAAAATTATCAGCGGTTTAAATAATTTTGATGCCGCCAACGTTGCGGCTGTCGTCAAAGCAGCGGATCTCGGCGGTGCTTCCTTTGTTGATATTGCTGCCGATCGCGATTTGGTATTGATGGCCAAACAGTTGACAAGTTTGCCAATTTGTGTATCTGCCGTGGAACCGGAAAAGTTTGTGCCTGCAGTAGAAGCTGGTGCTGATTTGATTGAAATTGGTAACTTTGATGCTTTCTACGCAGAAGGCCGCCGCTTTGAAGCTGAGGAAGTTTTGGAGTTGACTCGCGAAACTCGATCGCTATTTCCAAACATCACTCTTTCTGTGACAGTTCCCCACATTTTGACCCTCGACAAACAAGTGCAATTAGCAATTGAATTAGTCAAAGCTGGGGCTAATATCATCCAAACCGAAGGTGGCACCAGCGCTCAACCAATTCACGCTGGCACCTTGGGATTAATTGAAAAAGCAGCGCCTACTTTGGCCGCAGCCTTTGAAATTTCCCGCGCCGTATCCGTCCCCGTACTCTGCGCTTCCGGCATCTCCAGCGTCACCGCACCGCTCGCTATTGGAGCCGGTGCTGCTGGTGTTGGTGTCGGTTCTGCTGTCAGCCAACTTAATAGCGAAGTGGCGATGATTGCGGCTGTTCGCAGTTTGGTTGAAGCTTTGGCTTTGGTTTCGCGATCGCACTTGCCGGCTTCCATTTAATTAAGAAGGAAGAAGGAAGAAGGAAGAAGGAAGAAGGAAGAAGGAAGAAGGAAGAAGGAAGATTTTTCCCATCCCTCGCTCTTCCCCTTCTCCCAGTCTTCGCCTCTTCCACTCCCCCACTCTTTCACTTTTCCACTCTTCCTTAATAATTGATAAACCACACGGCATAATCATCTAATAACTGATTGTTGCGGGAGATTACATCAACTGATTCTAACTCAGATAAAGGCAACATAAACTTTTGGCGATCGCTGAGGCGCTGCACTTCCACAAATATGCCTTCTTCCTGAATCACCAAATCATCCAACTGATTAATTGTGAATCTATCAGTATAAGAAGGTTGAGTTTTTTTGAGCCGTGCATATTCTTTTTTGCTGCCCGAACCCATTGTATATTCTTCTTCCCATTCAAACTCTTCTATGCCGGTAACGTGGCAGGGTAGTTGAATATTTTGCTTGATGTATTCTAGATATTTGACTGAATTTTTTAGGCTGAAATCAATATTTTTTGACCCCAAAATCTTACTGATTTTAGTTTCAAATTGCTTGGTATTAAATGGGAGATTTTCATCGAGATGCGCTAACATTTCTGGATCGAACCCCGCTCTCAATTCGGATAATTCCTCCAGCAGCCTCTGAAAGTCGTTGACCGGTTTGGGTCTTCTGCCTGCTACAATGGTTTCATCAAGCTGAACTGGAGGAAGTTCGGATTGTGAAGGAAGGGATTGGCTTTGCTCTGGGCGATCGTCCACTTTAGATTTGTTAACTTTAGATTTGTTAACTTTAGGCTGGTTAAGTTTAGGCTTGTTAAATTTAGGCATCGCTCGGTCTCGCTGGCTCGGTTTATCAATAAAGTATATCTTGGCAGAAGTACATTGTGTCTGATAGGAGGAAGCTGTAATGCAACTACTGAAATCACCTGATGAATCGCCAGTCTATCAAGGACAATTCGGCGAGTTTACGATTACTCAAAACGATCGCACGGGAGTGTTGATTTACCGCGCCGGATTGGGGGTGGCGGCGCTGTGTTTTGCGATCGGCACTACTCTGGTGCTGCAACAGGGCGACAACCCGATGGCAATCCAAGCTGTAACGCCTGTTTTTGCTTGTTTCTGGATAGCTTTAGGCGTCAGCTTGGCAACTATTCACATTTACATGATCGCGCTGCATCGAACACTACAGGCGTTTTGGGCGATCGGCGGCGCGGCAGCATTGTTTGTGGCCCTACAAAGCAGCCAACCTCTAGCTTTAGCAGTGTACGAACATCCCGCGACGTTGTGGGGCATTGGCTTTACTTTTGCAGCCTTAAATGGCATTTATTTTAAGGAAGCATTCTGCTTTAATCGCCTCGAAACTAAGTTTTTGACTCCGGGAGTTCCTCTATTAATTTTAGGACATATTTTCGGATTTTTGTCAGCCGAAAATGAACAATTTTTGCTGGCCGTTTGGGCGGCTTTGTTTATCATCTTTGCTGTGCGTAAGTTTTTTCAACCAATGCCGCAGGATATCGGGGATAAAAGCGTTTTTGAGTATCTGAAACACCAATAATTTGGGAATGGGGCATTGGGAATGGGGCATGGGGTATTGGGAAATTCTATCACTTTCCCACTATTTCCCTCTTCCCCAGTCTCGCCGAATCTGCCTCCATACCTGAAAACATCTAGATCGAGTTAAAATGAGAATTCGTCTAATCCGCCGCCGAGAAATGTGGGCAGTTACCAGGGAAGGCTGGGTAATTGCTCTGATGGGATTAATAATTGCAATGATCTTAATTCTCACAAATATCCATCCATTTTTGGCGGTAAATGCGCCGATTAAAGCAGATATATTGGTTGTGGAAGGCTGGTTGCCGGATTATGCGATCGAAAGTGCGATCGCCGAATTCAAAAAAGGCGAATACCGCCAATTAGTTACCACAGGAGTTCCTTTAAGTAAAGGCTACTATCTTGCTGAATATAAAAATTATGCCGAACTAGCTGCCGCGACTTGTATTGCGCTAGGATTTGATAAAAACAAAGTAGTAGCAGTACCAGCAGCGAGTGTTCTCAAACACCGCACTGCTGCTTCTGCGATCGCACTTCGGGATTGGCTAGGTGCTTCTGCCATAAAAGTTGAGTCAATTAATCTTTATTCTTTTGGCCCTCACGCCCGCAGAAGTTGGATTATTTTCAAAGAAGTGCTGAATCCTGACATTAAAGTCGGGATTATAGCTGCTGAACCGCAAGATTACAATCCCCAAGAATGGTGGAAATCGAGTGAAGGTTTTCGGACTGTGATCGGAGAAATTATTGGTTATATTTACGTGCGTTTCGTTGATTGGAAAGCTTAGCCAGTAATTGTCAACCTCCCTCTTAATTTTCTTCGCCTTCTTAGCGCCTTCGCGGTTCGTAAAAAATATTTCTAGCAATCTTTGCAGGAGTAGTATTTTTTTGCCCCACCCCAACCCTCCCCGCGGGTTCGGGGAGGGAGTAAGAAATTTACAAATGATTTAGGATTTCTATATATTCAACCAAAAATGATAAAATTATTTTCATATAAGTTGAGGGTAACTCCTTGGTAGAAGAACGCGCTTACTGGTTGGCATGGTCGCAAATTAACGGTATCGGGCCGATTTTGTTGCAAAGATTGCACCAAAATTTCAATAGTTTGGCAGAAGCTTGGACGGCCAAACCAGTAGATTTCATGCGAGTTGAAGGGTTTGGTAAGCAGATAATTGAAACAATTTCCCAAGAACGAACTAAACTCAATCCTGAAGAATTTCTCGAAAAACATCTTATAAAAAATCCCAGTTTTTGGACGCCCGCCGATTCAGATTATCCCCGCTTATTATTGGAAATTCCCAATCCGCCACCAGTGTTGTATTATCGTGGTAATGTCGATCGCAAAGAGAATCAAGGAATTACGCCGACGGTGGCAATGGTTGGTACTCGCAGCCCAACGGAATACGGCAGAAGGTGGACTCGCAAAATTAGTACGGCTTTAGCTAGAAGCGGTTTTACTGTGGTTTCGGGATTGGCGGCGGGCATTGATACAGAGGCTCATACAGGCTGTTTGGAGGCGGGAGGAAGGACTTTCGCAGTGGTGGGGACGGGAGTAGATATTGTATATCCTAAACAAAATGAGAGGTTGTGCGATCGCATTTTGCAGCAGGGATTGGTAATTAGTGAATATCCGGCGGGTACTCAACCGAATAAAACTAATTTTCCTCGCCGAAATCGCATAATTGCTGGCTTAAGTCGCGCTACAATCGTGATAGAAGCTCCGCATAAATCGGGTGCTTTAATTACTGCTTATCAAGCGAATGATTTTTGCCGGGATGTGTATGTTTTGACGGCAAGATTGGATGATGAGCGTTCGTTTGGGTGTTTGGAGTTGCTGAGTAAAGGTGCTCATCCGATTCTGCCGAGTAGCGATCGACTGTTAAGCGAAGACAGGTTGTTGGAAATGCTCGGAGCTATGCCAAAATTGGATAGAGCCGAGCAGTTGTCGCTATTTCCTCCAAATCCGACGGTTGAGAAGCAAGGGCCGCCGTTGGAGCCGGAATTGGCTAAGGTGTTAAGTGCGATCGACTCTGGGCCGATTTCTTTTGATGTAATTGTGGAAGCAGCGGGATTAGAAGCGGGAACGGTTTCTAGTATACTTTTGCAGTTGGAATTGTTGGGATTAGTTTCGCAGTTACCGGGAATGCGATATCAGCGGTGCTGATTTGGAATGTTAGATTAAATCCGCATTTTATACAGATACTCGGCGGTTGAAACCGCGTCTACACAGACAAAATCCGCCTGCGCGGATTGAAGGCAACAAAGGACACGGCATTGCCGTTTCCCTACCCCAAAATAATCAATTTTCCTCGCTCGGATGTAAGCATCACGCGATCGATTGTAGGGACACGGCACAGCCGCATCCTGATTTCGGGTAATGGGTAAAATCAACCGGATTGGATGATGAAATTGCCCGATTGGGCGATCGGATATAAGGATCGAGAACACGGCAATTGAGGACACGGCAACAGCCCAATTGGTGTCAACTTAAGGTAAAACCGATAGTCCGACAGGGAATGAATTCCCTGTCTCAAAGCTAAAGTCCTCGCTATGAGGACTGAAGAACTCATTAGTCCTCTGAAGAGGACTTTAGCTATTAGACAGGGGTTTCAACCCCTGGCGGACTCACGGATGAGCGAGAAGACTAACGGACTAAAAGCTTAAGTTGACACTAATGGGCAATGCCGTTTCCCTGCCCAATTCTCAAATCAATCCGAAATTAGCAGCACTAATACTGCTAGCAGAAACACCATTGAGAGAAGCTAAAATCTCCCCTGTTTGTGCCAACCGGATTAAAGTCGAACCGCTATCTTGAGCAATTGCCAATTGCGAGAAAGTCAACCCGTTACCCAATATTAACAAGTCTTGACCGACTTCAAAGTCAGTAATCGTATCAGTACCGGAATTGGTAGAGAGTAGGAATTTATCTAATCCCCTTCCTCCTACCAAAGTATCAATTCCCAAACCGCCCGCCAGTAAATCATCGCCCTTCCCTCCGTAAAGAATATCATTACCATCATCACCATTCAAAAAGTCAGCACCACGGTTGCCAAACAAGACATCATCACCGCTACTCCCCAGGATTGTATCGCTACCTTTGCCCCCGAAAATAGTGTCATTCCCCAGAACTCCATCGAGGGAATCATTGCCCCTCATCCCCATCAACACATTATTCGCACTGTCGCCCGTCAGGATATCGTCGCCATTTGTACCGAGAATTGCATCCGGGGAATTGCTGCCCAAATCAGCATCACCGCTGACAACAGGAGTGGCAATCCCAACAGGCAATACTACAGCTTCAATTCTGCTATCTAAAGCAGTACCAGTATTGTCAGCAACTAGCTGGGAAATTGGTTTATTTCCCGTACCAACTTCTTTGAATTCTTGAGTAGTTGGGCCCAAGGCTACTTGTTGGAGGCGGGCAAGTGATTCAGGAATTGATGTTCCTGTTGGGTTGGAGACAGCCGCATCAATGCGCTGATTGGCTGTTGCCATTACTGTCGCGGATTGCGATGTAATTTGGCTGACTTGTTGAGAGTTGAAACTGGGGTCTATTTGCTGGATTTTCGTGGCTGCTTGCTGAATGATTGGTTCTAAAGCTGCTGCATTACTCAGGTTTAAGACTGTACCTGATTCAATTTGATTGGTAATTGAGCTGACAACAGCTTTGACAATATCGTTGTTAGCTGCACTGGATGCACCGTCAATCAAACCGCTAGTTTGGGTGATGAAGTTTTGGACTTTCACCATTGCGGATAAGACTTCGACTCCCCCTGGTTGGTTGTTGTTGGTCGCTGCTATTGGATCTAAGCTAGTTAGGTCAACTTCAGCGGGGAGAGAAAGGGCGGCTTTGACTAAAGATTGAGCTTCTTCGGGTGCAATTTCTTTGTCGGTTAAGTCGGCGACTAAACTGGTTAGGAGTGTTACTACACTTGCATCTGGTGGTGCGGTGAGTGGTGTTTCTAGGGGTAAGCCGGTGGCGGTGTCAGTGCCTCCTGTGACAACTAAATTGCCTTCTGATGGGTCGATTTCTCCGTTTTTGTTGGTGTCGAAAATGTCGAAGGGGATGTTGAGATTGAACTCACCCTTGCTGTTAGTGGTGGTGGATGGTTCGTTGGTGTCGAGTATGCCGTTTTTGTTGGCGTCTAGGAACACAGTAGCACCGGAGATATAACCGTCAATTGCAAGGCCCTGAATGGCATTGAATGCCAGGATAAATTCGTCGCTGACACTGGCACCAGCATTGTCCGTTGCTGTCACCTTAATTGGGAAATAGATGTTTGAGGGGACATTTGCCACATCGAAATCCACGCTAAAGGTCAGCGTATTCGGGTCGAACTTAAGCCAATCGGGTGGAATGATGGTGCCGGTATTGGGGTCGAGAGTCAGCCCGATGGGGAGGAAGTTCGGGTCTGGAGTTATGGAGTACGAGTAAGTGAGGCTGTCACCTGGATCATAATCAGTAAAGGTGTCTGGAGAAAGAGTCAAATTGAAGTCGCTGCGGAAAATGCCAAGACCTTGATTCCTGATGGAATTAGTCACCACCGGCGGGCGGTTGTTGAGTGTAGATTCAGCATCGATAATTTTCAGAGTGGCAGTGTTTTGGGTGCCAATAATGGAATTATCCCGATTGGTGATCCGAAACGCAATTTCTTCTGTTCCCTCAAATTGAGCATCCGGAAAAATGTCAATTGTGAAAGTTTTGGTATTTTCGCCTGGGTTAAAGGTGAGTTCACCAGAGAAATTGGGCGGAACGTCCCAATCAGTTCTGAAAGTCGCTGAACCAGTAGGAAGTTCTAGGTACACCCTGGAAAAGTTGTTTAGATTCCCAGTGCGAGTGAGGGTAATTTGTTTCTGAACGATTCCTGTGCGACTTTCATTGACCTGGTAAGTAGCTTCGGAAAAATTAATTGTAGGAGGCCCCTGAGCATCCAAAATTTGCAAGGTAGCAGTATTTTGGAGACCAATAATGGCATTATCCCCATTGGTGATCCGAAACGCAATTTCTTCTGTTCCCTCAAATTGACCATCCCCAAAAATGTCAATTGTGAAAGTTTTGCGGTTTTCGCCTGGGTTAAATGTGAGTTGAGGAGAGAAATTGGGGGTATTCCAATCTGTTCCGAAAGTCGCTGAACCCGTAGGAGGTTCTAGGTACACCGTGGAAAAGTTGTTTAGATTCCCAGTGCGAGTGAGGGTAATTTGCCTCTGAACCATTCCTGTGGGACTTTCATTGACCTGGTAAGTAGCTTCGGAAAAATTAATTGTAGGAGGCCCCTGAGCATCCAAAATTTGCAAGGTAGCAGTATTTTGGAGACCAATAATGGCATTATCCCCATTGGTGATCCGAAACGCAATTTCTTCTGTTCCCTCAAATTGACCATCCCCAAAAATGTCAATTGTGAAAGTTTTGCGGTTTTCGCCTGGGTTAAATGTGAGTTGAGGAGAGAAATTGGGGGTATTCCAATCTGTTCCGAAAGTCGCTGAACCCGTAGGAGGTTCTAGGTACACCGTGGAAAAGTTGTTTAGATTCCCAGTGCGAGTGAGGGTAATTTGCCTCTGAACCATTCCTGTGGGACTTTCATTGACTTGGTAAGTAGCTGGGGAAAAATTAATTGTAGGAGGCCCCTGAGCATCCAAAATTTGCAAGGTAGCAGTGTTTTGGGTGCCGATATTGACATTATTATCCCCACTGGCGATCCGAAACACGATTTCTTCTGTTCCCTCAAATTGACCATCCGGTAAGATGTCAATTGTCAAAGTTTTGCTATTTTCGCCTGGGTTAAAGGTGAGTTGAGGAGAGAAATTGGGGCCAAAGTTCCAATCTATTCCCCCACTCGCTGAACCAGTAGGAGGTTCTAGCCACACCGTGGAAAAGTTGCTTAGATCCCCAGTGCGAGTGATGGTAATTTGTTTCTGAACGGTTCCTGTGCGACTTTCATTGACTTGGTAAGTAGCTGGGGAAAAATTTACCGTGGGAATACTAAGAATCTGATTGTTAGGTTCCGTTATTCCCAAAGGAGTTTCATTAGATTTCGGTAATCCGATCGGGAATTTGTTTGTGCCGCCTGTTCCTGTAGTGAGTGGCGTCGGAGTTGGAGTACCAGTTGTCGGCGTCGGAGTTGGAGTCTCAGTTGTCGGCGTCGGAGTTGGAGTCTCAGTTGTCGGCGTCGGAGT
>NZ_JAUBUC010000016.1:101048-105157 GCF_036705285.1 Microcoleus sp. B4-C1
GTCGTACCAGTTGTCGGCGTCGGAGTTGGAGTCTCAGTTGTCGGCGTCGGCGTTGTCGTACCAGTTGTCGGCGTCGGCGTTGGAGTTGGCGTTGGCGGCGGAGTTGGCGCTACATCGTTATCCGTAATCGCCACTGTCACCCCTGGAACCACAACCACATTATACTTAGCATCACCACCACTCACACTGTGAGTGATAGTACCGCTGTGCGCGCCTTCGACAACGGTATCATCAACAGCTTTCACCGTAACGGGTTGAACGACATTCCAATTATCGGTAGTGAAATTCACAGGGGCGATCGCCTGAATCTGATTACCTGTTGTGAGAGTGATAGTAACAGGGGCGTAAGGCTGCGACGTTAACTTGATCCCATAATTGCCATCCGCGCCGCCTTCTGTAGCAGTTGTTTGCGTGGGAGAAATGCTGACACCTACTGTGTCGTTGTCGGTAATCGCTACATTGACATCCGGAATTGTTGTGCCGCTATACTTAGTGTCGGTACTGGTAACAGTGTGAGCGATCGTGCCGCTGTGCGTGCCTTCGGCTTTGCTGTCGTCGGTAGCAGTGACTGTGACAGTTTGGGCAACATTCCAATTCGTGCTGTCAAAGATCACAGGGGCGATCGCATTTATTTCACTTCCGGCATTAAAGTTAATGGTAACAGGGGCGATCGGCTGCGATGTTAATTTGAGTTCATAACTGCCCGTCGCGCCACCTTCTGTAGCAGTTGTTGCCGTGGGAGTAATAGAAATACCAGCCGTATCATTGTCCTTATTGCTAAGGCTAACATCCGCTGCATCTAGCTTATAATTCGGATCGTCGCTAACAGCAAGCGCTGTGACAATTTTGTAGTTAATATCGCCGTCAGCAATACTATCATTAACCCCTGTTACTGTCACCGGCTGCGGTGTATCCCAGTTAACCGGAGTGAAAGTTAAGCTATTAACCGAAACTGTTCCCTCTGCAACATTGTCACTGTTCAAACCGATAGTCACATTAGCAGTCGGCTTAGTATTCAAAACCACAGTAAAGTTAGCCTTAGTGCCATCTTCACCAGTAGTTAATCCCGCCGTCGGATTCACCGTAATTCCCGGAGTTTCATCGTCACTGTTGGTGACATCGACATCATCAGGATCGAGGTTATTGTAATTAGGATCGGTGCTGACAGCAGCAGCCGTGACAATTTTGTAAGGTTGAGGGCCATCAGCTACTAAATCGTCAACACCACTGATTGTTATTGGTTGCGGTTGATTGTAGTTAGCAGGAGTGAAAGTTAAGCTATTAGTTGAAACTGTTCCTTCTTCAACATTGTCACTCCTCAAACCGATGGTAACGTCAGCAGTGGGTTGAGCGTTGAGTTTGACTGTAAATTCTGCCTTGCCACCAGCTTCGGTTGTTGATATTGCTTTTGGACTGACAGTGATGCCGGCAGTATCATCATTAGTAATAGTTGTGGTAGCGGTAGCCGTCGCAATAGTCGGTGCGCCACCCGGTGAAACTGAATTTGATAAAGTAATGGCAACAGTTTCATCCGGTTCTATATTGCCATCTCCCAACACATCCAAAGTAATAGTCTTGGATGTTTCTCCCGCAGCAAAACTGATTTTGCCAGTGGCAGCAGTTGCGCCAGAAGTGCCGCCAATATTGTTGTAATCAGTGCCGTTTGTCGCAGTGCCGGTAATGGCATAATCTACGGTACTCCAAAGTTCAGTGCTGCCATTACGAGTAATAGTAAATGTGGCAGGAGTAGCGCCCGAATTCCCTTCGGTAACGGTGGGATTGTCGGCGACAATTGAGTAAGAACTATTCCTGTCCAATATAGCCACTTTCACTTGACTCGTACCGTCGGCAACACCGCCTGTAATCGCACCCAAATTGAGAACTAACTGTTCGTTACTGTCAACGATATTGTCAGCCTTGATGGTAACTGAAATATCCTGCGTTAAAGTCGTAGTGCCAGCAGAAAAAGTAAGGGATGTAGTTGAAAGAGTGTAGTCTGCACCTAGAGTAGCCGTGCTGCTGGGATCGATGACAATTGGTACATTTACATCACTTAATGTGCCACCGCTGATAGTAACGGGAACCGTAATTACTGTGTCGGTCGTGCCTTCATTAACGTTGTAAGTGTTACCTATTTTGGGAGTAACGAAGGATACCTTAGTGGGTGTATTCAGCAGAATCGAAACGTTGCCTGAACCGCTGTTCGCTACGGCCAAATCCGGGAGAGTGTCAGCATTAAAGTTGCCGGCAATAATGGAGTTTGGATCTGTCCCCGCAGCAAAGTTAATGGGTGCACTAAAACCGCCACTGCCATTGCCTACTAAAATTGCAGCGCCGTTGGTGCCTCCTACTGCTAAGTCAAGTTTGCCGTCTCCGCTAAAGTCATTTGCAACAATGCCTTGCAGCCCTGTCCCCGCGCTAAAATTAGTGACCGCCCCAAAGCTGCCCGTGCCATTTCCCAATAGAATTGACACATTGTTAGAGCCGGTGTTAACTACGGCTAAGTCGAGGAAATTGTCTCCGTTAAAGTCCCCATTGGCGATCGAATTTGGATTTTGCCCAGCCCCCAAATTAGTAGCTGCACCAAAACCGCCAGTGCCATTCGCTAAAAAAACAGAAATGGTGTTAGAGACACTGTTCGGCACAGCTAAATCGGAAAAAGTATCTCCGTTAAAGTCCCCCACTGTCATGAAAGCGGGAAGTGACTGCGCGCTCAAGTTAGTGTTGAAATTCAATGCCCCGCTGCCACTGCTATTTGCCAGCAAAATTGTGACACCACCAGAGGCACTGCCAGGGCTTGAATTGACTACTGCTACGTCTGAAAAGTTGTCGTCGTTAAACTTCCCAACTGCAACCGAGATAGGAGATACTCCTGTAGGATATGGAGTCGGGCTGCCAAAACCGCCCGTACCATTTCCTAAGAAAATTGAGAGGGCGCCACCAGTGCCGCTACCCACTACTGCCAAGTCGGGGAAATTATCGTTGTTAAAATTGCCGATCGCGATCGATGTGGGATATGACACCGCCAAGGTAGGAATAGGCGCAGGATCGAAGCCACCAGTGCCATTGCCTAACAGGATAGAAACGGTGTCAGATCCTTGGTTTGTTACAGCTAGATCGGGTTGGCCATCCAGGTCAAAATCTCCCGTAGCAATACCGTAGGGATTTGTCCCCGCGCCAATATTTGTGGCCGCACCGAAGGTGTTCAAAACATACTCGTAACCCGCTAATACTTCGGGTTCAAATACCAGCGGCGTTTCTATTTTCCCGGTGGTCACTTCTAATTCCCAGTCGCCTCCTTTGGCTACACTTCCGGTGAGGTTTTGGGAAGCCGCAACGTTTGAATTTGTGAGTTGGGCAATTCGTTGGATGAAGGCTACACCGTCTATATCTCTGGCGTGTTGATCATCTCTGGCGTGTTGATCATCTATGGCGTATTCATCAGATCCGCCAGGGGTTGAAACCCCCGTCTCATAGCGAAAGTCCTCGCTCAGGGACTGTTTATTGAGGTTGTTTTCAGTCGGTTTCAACCGACTTGAGCTTTGAGCCTGGGAATTCATTCCCTGGCGGACTTTCGGGTAAGCGCCAGAGGCTGATGCGACATCTACAGCGTGTTCGTCGGTTCCGCCGTTCGTTTCAACCCCCGTCTCATAGCGAAAGTCCTCGCTCAGGGACTGTTTATTGAGGTTGTTCCCAGTCGGTTTCAACCGACTTGAGCTTTGAGAAAGGGAATTCATTCCCTGGCGGACTTTCGGGTAAGCAGTCGGTTTCAACCGACTTGAGCTTTGAGAAAGGGAATTCATTCCCTGGCGGACTTTCGGGTAAGCGCCAGAGGCTGATGCGACATTGCAACCGTAAATCAGAATGTCCGCATCAACAGTTAAAGCACTCCGCCACTGCTGCAATTTCTCGGAATAAGTTTCCACATTATCTAAACTCAAGCAGCCATTACCCAATTGCAAGCTACCCGGAGCACCGTGAGAAACTATGTGAATGCTGTCAATATTGGTACGAAGAGCTAAAATTTGAGTGATTTGGTCGATCGCATCTCGGTTCCCATCCAAAACAACTACTTCCGTACCCGGTTTTACCCCGGCCATCAAACTTTG
>NZ_JAUBUC010000017.1:0-4586 GCF_036705285.1 Microcoleus sp. B4-C1
GCTAAGTGTCGGTTTTCCAAAAAAACAATACATCATATCATACTTTTGTATACTTGCAAAATCGGGATGCTCCCAATACATAAGCTCAAAACGGAAGATAGTTCCTTTGGATCTTGTAGAGTTTCCTTTACATTCCCCGTATTTAAGTCCCATGTTTTGATGGTTTTGGTGGTGCTACCGCTCACAATGGTTTTTCCATCAGGAGTGATAGCAACAGCAGTAATCCAACTAGAATGACCATTGAGCGTGCGAATCACCTGCCCTGTTTTTAAATTCCATACCTTAATATTTTTATCTGCACCTCCGCTAACTAATGTATTTCCACCAGGACTAATAGCCACAGACAAAACCCAGTGCGAATGTCCTTCAATACTACCTTCTATACTACGAATTATTTCCCCCGTTTGCAAATTCCATACCCAAATCTTTTTCCAACTCCCTCCTACTAAAATAGTATTATCTGGACTTATTGCTAGACAAGTAATAATATCTGTTGGGCAAGTAATTAAGTTTTCTGGTGTATTTTCCATCAACCAAGAATTATCACCACGAAAAACTCTGTAGGCAAATTGTTTAACTCTGTCTGATGGATCTTTGATAGACTGTTCAATCAATAGTTCTAAACCTTGTTGACCATAATTGAGAGTCTCTGATAAAGCAGCAAGTCTTTCTTGCTCACTTTGACTAGATAACTGCTTCTTAACTTCTTCAATTGTTGTAGACATTCTATTTTTCTCCAAATCATTAAGTTTCTGATTTTTGGGCAGCGACAAGCAACTAATTAGCTAGGTGATAGGGTTCTCCCGTAAATGTGGTTGTAATAAAATTTCATAGAGATTATAACAGATTATGAGTTGATCAACATTCACTGACTGAAAATTGCGCCAATTTTTCAGAGCTATATGGGAGATAATCATTATTTTAACCTAACCCAGAAATAGTTGAGCATATTGGATTTGGCATCTCCAAAATAACTCCGTTATGTAGCCCACAGCGTCCGTTTTTGGGTGTCCCTTCCAGAAAGTCGTCAAAAGTTATTAATTTCGGTATCGCTTGAGTCATCATTAAACCTCTTTAGTGATAGGTAGATGTATAATTTGGTCTTGATATTCATTGAGAAAAGAACATTCAGCAATCAAAATTAATTCATCGATGTTTTGCCCTATACTTAAATTCGCATTTAAAATAAATATTCCAGGAATATGACGATTGGCTTGCAAATGATCGTTTAAGTGAACAGGCATAGATTTACGGTTATTCGTGACTAGGATAAAGTCATATTTTTCACACCATTCTAAAATTTCAGGGTCTTTAGTTCCTTTTGCTGGTATGGAAGGTTCGCCAATGACCCGAATAATTAATCCTACTTGTTTGCTCCGAATTTGATTAGGATAAATCGGGTCAATATTTTCATCCATGAGATACTTGAGTGCCATTTTTTTTATTTCTTTCTTCCTTGATTTTTTGGAGCCTGACCGAAGCTGGATGAGGGTTTAATTCTTGAGCTTTTCGCTGTTCGTGCGACCATTCTAGCCAGTCTGCGATGTATTTATCTAAGGCAACTTTATTGTTCAAATAATACAGGATTGTCGCATAAACTTGATCGAGGGTCAAAGTGTAAAAGTGTTTTAAGATTTCCTCTGGTGCACGTTGCTGATAAATATATTCATAGAGGATGCTTTCTATTCCTACTCTTGTGCCTTTTACTCGAATGTCATCATCGGCTAAAAACTCAAAATATTCTTCTATTAGCATGGTTTATTTATCCATCTGTTGATTCTTATTGAGCGGGAGCGTCTCGCTTGCAAGCTACAAGCTCCCACTCTTATGATAACTGATTAACCGGACATGATAGAACATCCACAGGGCAATTTTCTAGACCTTCCCAGACTCTATGTTTCCTGCTGTCATGGCCATCTCAAAACTCAACTCTACAGACAGGCAATATTCCATCCTTATCCCCAAACTATCCAAATGTCAAACGCCGCACCGCACCATCATCCCTAAATTGCTGTTCGCCAACGCCAACAACTTCCACAATAACTTCGCGTTCTGATATTAAAAATTGACCCTCGCGCGCGGCAATTTCAACGATGATTTTTTCCCCTTCCAAATACACCTTGTAATTAGTCGTAGCCCAGACACCTTTTTCATGTTCAAAACTGTGTCCATCGTCCTCATAAAGCGTCCATTCACCGCTTCCGGGCCAAATTAGCATTTTTAATGACTCAACCGGTTCTTCGCTGACAAATTGCCTCACAGGTGCGATCGCAATTATGCCCCCGCCCCGCACGTAAAGCGGCATTCTCTCCAAAGGTGCATAAGCTAAAATGTGCATCGGGCCCTGATAGCATTCGCCCGTCCACCAATCAAACCAAGTCCCCTCCGGCAAATAAACGGCGCGGTGTTCAACTCCCGGCCGGTAAACAGGTGCAGCCATCAGCGACGGGCCGAGTAATACTTGATCGTAAAGGTGGTAAGTTGCCCGATCGCGCGGAAAGTGATATAGTAACGGTCGCAAAATCGGTGTTCCCGTCGTCGCTGCTTCCCAAAACAACGTGTAAATATAAGGCAACAACTGATAGCGCAAATTGATGTATTCGCGGCAAATCTTCTCAGTGCGATCGCCAAAAACCCACGGTTCGTGCTGCGCCGTACTCATCGCCGAATGACCGCGCATCAAGGGATACAGCATCCCCACCTGCATCCACCGCGCGAACAATTCAGCCGTTGCATTCCCCGCAAAACCGCCGATGTCGCAACCGACAAACGCCACGCCGGAAAGCCCCATGTTGCAAAGCATTGGTAGCGACATTTCTAAGTGTTCCCACTGCGATTGATTGTCGCCCATCCACACCGAGGAGTAACGCTGAACGCCCGCAAAACCCGATCGCGTCAGCACAAAAGATCGATCGCCAGATCGCACTTTTTGCAACCCCTCAGCACAAGCTTTCGCCATCATTAAACCATACAAATTGTGCGTTTCCGCGTGGGTAGCGCGATCGGATTCCGGGCCTTGCGGTGCATCCAGGGGAAAGCTGATGTGTTCGCCGCCGTCACCAAAAGGCCGTTCGGCGATCGCAGGTTCGTTCATGTCGTTCCAAATCCCCGCAATCCCAATATCTGTCAGAGTTTTGTGCAATTCGCCCCACCATTCGCGCACCTCCGGCCGCAGGAAGTCGGGAAACACCGCTTTGTCCGGCCAAACGTAACCGTGGAATAGCTTTCCCTCTGCGGTGCGAACGAAATAGTCATTTTCCACACCCTCATCGAATACTTCATAATCTGCTTCCGGTTCGTACTTGACACCGGGATCGACAATCGTGACAACCTTAAAACCGGCTGCTTTCAAGTCTGCGATCAGTTTCGCCGGATCGGGGAAACGCTTCGGGCTCCAGGTAAAAACGCGGTAGCCGTTCATATAGTCGATGTCGAGGTGGATGACATCGCAGGGAATCGCCCGATCGCGAAATTCCTTGGCCAACTCGCGCACAATGTCCTCTGATTCGTAGCTCCAGCGGCATTGGTGGTATCCCAGCGCCCATTTTGGCGGAAGCGGCATCCGGCCGGTTAACTGCGTGTAGGTGGCGAGAATTTGGGCGGGTTCCGGGCCGTAAATGATGTAGTAATCGAGTTCCGGGCCTCTGGTTTCCATCCGCAAAACACCCGGTTGTTCGGCGCCGATGTCGAATTGACTCCAAAATGTGGTGTTGAAAAAGATGCCGTAAGCGCGATCGGGATTCAGGGCGATGTAAAATGGGATCGCCTGGTACATTTCATCTGTCTGCGAATTGTAGTCGAGGGAATCGGTTGTCCAGTTTGTCTTGACTTCGGAGAGTTTGTCGAGAAAGCCGGTGCGTTCGCCGAAACCGTAGAAGTGCTCGTCTGCTTCGATGCGTTTCCAGCCTGCAGTTGCGCCGGTGCGCCATCCCATACTGCGATCGCAGTCGCTAGCAAAGGGTTTTCCCGATTTGTCAAAGCATTCGATGGAAGTGCGATCGCGCTTGACTGAAATCGTTATTTGTGCTGTTTCAATTTCTATTTTTTCGTCTGTTTCTCGCACTTCAAATGGTGTAATTTCCCACTCTTCGTCAGGGACTGTTATTGAGTGCGATCGGCTTTCTACCCCCCCTTGCCCCCCCTTAGTAAGGGGGGGTTGGTATATAATTTCTTGCCCCCCCTTACTAAGGGGGGGTTGGGGGGGTTGTGGAGACATTCGCACTCTGATTAAATTCGGTGCGAGGATGCTAATATTTAGGGAGGTCTCGCCGCAATTAAAGTGAAGGTTGCGGTCGGTTTTATTTATGGATTCTACCGAACCGATTGTTGACCAAGGCTGTTCAGTAGTTTGGAGATTTCCGAAGTATTGCGGCATATACGATTTGGTAATTGGCAATTAGTAACCCGATCGTGCAAGCCGCACTTGACTACCGTCATCTAGCTAAAGGAGGAATATAACTTGTCAGCTTTTCAAGTAAATTAACAAAGGCGGTAAAATATACTTCAGCAATACCGTGGCTAGCCGGATAAGCTACTATAAAAAATGAAACAGGTAGCCATAAATTAAGTGGAAAATAACTGAGCCT